>CAZRDZ010000031.1:0-5337 GCA_964599135.1 uncultured bacterium | reverse complement strand
ATGCAACAATAAAATTTGTAAGTATTGAAATACACTGGAGAAAAAAACTTGAAATTATAGAAAGAAAAATAAGTTTTTTTTCTCTAAAGTAAAAATTAAATGAGTTATATAAAAATGTTAGTTTTTCATTCAGAAATGAAGGCAGAATTTTTTTAAAAGGGGCATAAATTTTTCTTGCAAAATTTGAATTTGAAAAAAGGAAGTAAAAAAGAATAAGGATAAATGTAAGAGAAGGGATGAAAATTTTTATTTTTAGATTATCAATTCCTGAAAAGATAAGTCCAATAGTTCCCATAGTTAAAACGGTGAGAGAACCGATAAATCTATCAGTCACAACAGATATTCCTGGAAGAAACTTTTTTTTATCTTCTTTTACAAGATAAAAAATTTTAACTGCATCTCCACCTGCAGAAGTAGGGAGGAAAATATTGAAAAAAAGACCTATCATAGTTAATTTCCATATATAAAAAAGAGATGTTTTATTTTTTAAGTAAATTTTGAGTATTAAGAACCATCTGAAAGCAAGGAGAAAAGAAATTCCTATAAAAACTAAGAGACCGATTGAGACAAGATAAATATTTGAATTTTTGAAAATGTCTAAAAGTTGACGAAAATCAATTTTTTTTATAACAAGGAATAAAAAAGTTCCACTTATTACTGTTTTTATCAAAATAGAAATTGCTTTTTTCTTCATTTATGACTCAAAAGTTTCAGATATTTTTCTCCGAATTCTTTTGCAGCAGATGGTCCATTGCCAGTTATTATAAGACCATCAATTTCAACTTTTTTCCCTGTGTAAATTGCTCCTTTTTTCTTAATCATTCTTGCAACTGAAAACCAGCAGGTTGCTTTTTTCCCTTTTAATATTCCTGCGTTCGCTAAAATAACAGGGGAAAGGCACAACGCGCCAACAACTTTTTTCTTATTATGAAATTCCTGAATTATTCTCCATACGATTTTGTTTTCAAAATATCTTGAAGCACCAATTCCCCCCGGGAAAATAACTCCGTCATAATCATCAACTTTAATATCTTTTAAAGTTATATCAACTTTAACTTTCTTCCCCAGCATACCTGTCGCAATACCTTTTTTCCAGGATGCAACAACTACTTTATAACCATTTTCTTCAATAATCTTTCTTGGTTCTGAATACTCTTCATCTCTGAATTTATCAAAAGCAATAACCATCAGAACCTTTTTTGTTGCAGGAAGAGCAAAAAACGAAAAAAATAAAAAGAAAATTAATGCACTTTTTAATATTTTCATTTTTTCATCTCCTCTTTTATTCTATGTAAAACACCATTTATAAATTTCGGTGAGTCATCTGTCCCATATTTTTTAGCAATTTCTAATGCCTCATTTATACTTACAACAGGAGGTATATCATCAGCAAAAATTATTTCGTAAGTTCCTATTCTCAAAATGTTTCTGTCAACAAGGCATAATCTGTTAAAATCCCAGTTTAAAATTGCAGAAGAAATTTTTTCATCAATTTTTTTTATATTTTCAAAGACCCCTTTTACAATTTTCTCAGTAAACTTTTTAACTTCTTCTTCCACATTACTGTTTACAAGATAATATTCATCAATCAAGGAAGAGGATTTTTCTCCCCTCATATCTGCCATATAAAGAATTTTCAATGCATCTTCTCTTGCTTTTCTTCTTTTCATTCCTTTTTATATTTTTGAAGAAAGGTCTGCCATTTCTATAGCAGACAGTGCTGCCATCCAGCCCTTATTTCCCATCTTTGTTCCTGCTCTTTCTATTGCCTGTTCAGTTGTATCTGCTGTTATAACTCCAAAAGCAACAGGAACTTTGCCTGTCATATTGAATTGTGTTATTCCCCTTGAAATTTGAGAAGCGACATAATCAAAATGTGGGGTTTCTCCTCTTATTACAGCAGAAAGACATATTACAGCATCATACTTGCCTTTGTTTACAATTTTACCAATCGCATAAATTGCTTCAACTGTTCCTGGAACCCATATTATTTCAATATCTTCCTCTTTCCCATTATGTCTTAAAATACAGTCAATCGCTCCATCAAGCAATCTTTTTGTAATAAATTCATTAAATCTGCTTATTACAATAGCAAATTTCCTCCCTTTTGCGTCAAGAATTCCTTCAATTTTTTTCATTTATCCCTCCATTTTTTATCTGTTTTCATCCTCTAATTTTATCATATGACCAAGTTTTTCTTTTTTTGTTTTAAGATATTTTTCAGAATATGGAGTTGGTTCTATTTCTATTGGAACTCTCTCAACAATTTCAAGACCATATCCTTTAAGTCCTATTATTTTTTTTGGATTGTTTGTTAACAATCTAATTTTTTTCAATCCCAGGTCTGCAAGAATCTGTGCTCCAATTCCATATTCTCTTAAGTCAGGAGGAAAACCAAGTTTTAAATTTGCTTCAACTGTATCAAGTCCCTCTTTTTCCTGTAAATGGTATGCTTTAAGTTTGTTTTCAAGTCCTATACCTCTTCCTTCCTGTGGCAGATATACGATTACCCCTCTTCCTTCTTTCTGTATTATTTCCATTGATTTGTAAAGTTGTTTTCCACAATCACATTTTAAAGAATGGAAAATATCTCCTGTTATACACTGGGAATGAACTCTTACAAGAATGCTATCGTTTTTGTCTTTTTGTTTTATATCTCCTTTCACAAGAGCCATATGATGTTTCTGTTCTATTTTATCAGCATAAAGATAAAGAGTAAAATCACCAAATTCAGTTGGTAAAAAGACAGAAAGTAATCTTTCAACAAGTTTTTCTCTTTTTCTTCTGAACTGTATTAAGTCCCTTATTGTTATTATCTTTAAATTATGTTTTTTTGAAAAGTCAATGAGGTCTGGTAATTTTGCCATTGTTCCATCTTCTTTCATTATTTCACATATAACACCTGCTGGATAGAGACCTGCAAGACGAGTAAGGTCAACAGATGCTTCAGTATGACCTGCTCTTATTAAAACACCACCTTCTTTTGCTCTTATAGGGAAAATGTGTCCTGGTCTTACAAGGTCATCTGGTTTTGTTTTCTTATCAATAAGAAGTTTTATTGTGAATGCTCTGTCATATGCAGAAATACCTGTTGTAATTCCATAAGCAGCATCAACACTTACTGTAAAATCAGTTCCATGAACAGCAGTATTTTTTTCAACCATTGGTGGTAAATTCAATTGTTTCAATCTATCTGGAAGAAGTCCAACACATATAAGTCCTCTTGCATATTTTGCCATAAAATTTATATGTTCTGGTTTTACTTTTTCAGCAGCAACAACAAGGTCTCCTTCATTTTCCCTGTTTTCATCATCAACAACAATAACAAACTTCCCCTTTTTTATATCCTCTATTGCTTCTTCAATTGTTGAAAAGATTTTTTCACCCATTTTTTAAAAAATTTTCAATATATTTTGCCATTATATCTATTTCAATGTTTACAATATCTCCTGTTTTCCTGTATTTGAGGTTTGTATTTTCAATTGTAAATGGAATAATATAAATCTCAACTCTGTTTCCTTTTATCTCAGCAATTGTTAATGATATTCCATCAACTCCTATGCTTCCTCTCTTTACAAAATATTTACTGTAAGTTTCAGGAATGCTTAAAATAATTTTACCTGTTTGTGAAAATTTTGAAAATGAAACAATTTTTGTCTTAAAGTCAATATGCCCTGTTAGAAAATGTCCACTTATTTTATCCCCAATTTTCAAAGGTGTTTCAAGATTTACAATATCTCCTGTTTTTGCAATCCCTAAATTTGTTTCTTTTTCTGTTTTTTTTGTTATTGAAACGAAAAATGAATTTCCTTCTGTTTTTTCAACTGTAAGACATACACCATTAACAGCAATACTATCTCCACCTTTAAATTCTTTTATTAACTCGGGGCATTCAATTTCAAAGTTTATAATATCTGCTTTCCTTACCCTTCTTTTAACTTTCCCTGTTGCCTGTATTATTCCTGAAAACATGGTTTCCCCTTTATTAAAATATCATTGTCAAAAAATTCAATTTCTCTATCTTCTAAATATACACCTTTTTCAACATCAGAATAACCATTTCCACCAATTGCACTTATTGATTTTTCTCCACCAAGCAATTTATTCCCGATGAATATAAAAAGTTCATCAACCTTTCTGTTTTCAAAAAACCAGGTAAGTGTTTTCCCTCCACCTTCAACCATTATAATTCCAATTTCTCTTCTGTATAACTCTGATAGAAAGTCATCAATTGGAAACATCCCATTTTTAAGAGGTAGTGGGATTAATTCAGTATTTGCTTTTTTTTCATATAAAGAAATTTCCTCTTTTTCAGTTTTATCTGAAATGAAAATAAGAATTTTTGCTTTTTCATTTTTCCAGATATTACTCTCAACAGGCGTTTTAAGATACGGGTCAATTACAATTTTGTAATATCTTTTCCTTTCAAGCAACTTCTTTTTTATTTTGAATTCTGGTGGAATATAATCAAGGAAAGGATTATCTTTTAAAATAGTATTAACTCCTACAACTATTCCATCTATTTCAAATCTTTTCTCTCTTATAAAATTTCTTGCTTTTTCTCCTGTAATCCATTTTGAACTGCCGTTTCTTGTTGCTATTTTTCCATCAATACTTTGAGCCCATTTCAAAATTATATAGGGCCTTTTTTCTTTTATATATGTGATGTAGGGGCTGTTAATTTCATAACAGTCATTAACAGGGAATATCCGCACCTTTATACCGTTTTCTTCAAGTATTTTAAAGCCATTCCCATTTACTAAAGGATTTGGGTCTTTCATACAGGATATAACCTCTTTTATTCCAGATGATATAATTTTTTCTGTGCAGGGAGGTGTTTTTCCATAATGACAGCAGGGTTCAAGGTTTACATATAAAGTTGCTCCCTTACAATTTTTCCCTGCTTTTTCAATTGCTTCAACTTCAGCATGTGGTAAACCATAGGCAGTATGATAACCAGTTCCAACAATTTTACTCTTTCTTACAATAACAGCACCAACAACAGGATTTGGACTTACAAGTCCTTTCCCTTTTTTAGCAAGTTTCAGTGTTTGTTTCAGAAATTTTATATGGTCAGCCATTTTTTATCTCAACCACACATTTTAAGACCTCTCCACTTTTAACTTTTTTTATTCCTTCTTTAATTTTTTCAAGGGAAATGACTTCTGTAATAAATTTTTCTATTTTAACTTTCCCTTTAGAAATAAATTGAGATGTTTTCATAACTTTTCTCTTTTCAATATTTTACAACACAACTATTGCTATTCAAAATCTCTAACTATTTTGTTAGAACCGGGTTCTTGCTTTATAATATTTGATATGAGAAAGATTTTTTTT
>CAZRDZ010000030.1:0-9337 GCA_964599135.1 uncultured bacterium | reverse complement strand
GGAGTTGATAGACCTGTTCCTCTTTTTTATCTTATAAATGGTGGATTACAAAGTTGAAACTTTCTCAATAAGGTCTATAAGAAGTACATTTTTTAGAATTCAGTGAAGATACCAGAGTTTATATTATATTTCTTATATTCACCAAGAAGTCGGAAATATCCTATATTTCCAAATATTCCCCAGTTATCATTTATCCATTTTTTCCATCCAATATCTATCTCATAAGATCTGTTTCTAATCTCTTCAGGTGTTGTTAAATAAGTGGTTGTGTATGCCTGATGACCGAAAGAAAATGTTAAATAAAGCCATCTCCATTTTTCCCGTCCACTTTCAATTGATATGGAGTGAGAATAAGAATTTATACTTCCCGGGTCGCTTTCATTCCTGAATATTCTGTAAGAAAGAATGAGGTTTTTTAAATATAGAGTAAAACCTGTTGAAATAATGTAATCTTTATGAACATCAAAATATTTTATATATGTTGCCCCAACAGTCCATACAATATTTTTTCCCTCACCGAATTTGAAATTAAAATCATTATCAAATCTGAATTTTGGAGCGTAAATGGAGTCAGAACCAAAAGAAACAGATGTATATGTATAAAAGGACTTATTCCAGTCCTTATAAGAACCAAGTGTAAAAACCGTTGTATCTTCTCCTTTTTCTCTGAATAGGTTTTCAACTGTTATGAAATAGGTGAATGTATCAGATTGTATTCTGTAATATGAAAGATTTATATTTTTCCATCTTGTATATGGTTCTGACGGGTCTAATATTTCATAAGAAGTACTCAACTCAATTCTGTTTTTCTTTTTTTCTGGAGGGGTATCTTCATTTTTTTCTTTTATTACTGTTTCTCTGGAAAGGATGATATTTTCCTCTTCATTTATTTTTTCTTTCTCATCAATTGGAAAGGATTCACGACTTTGCATTTTAACAACATTTTCTTTTACAGGATAGATAACCCTTTCTTTTATAAAATAAGCACTTCTTGAAAATGAGGAAGGAAAATATTTTTTTAATTTTTTCTCAACTACCTTTGCTTTTTCAAAAGAATGATATTTTCCAACTCTTACGGTAAACACTCCATTTATTTTTTCAACCCTTACTTCTTTATACCCCTGATTTTCAAGAAATTGTGCTTCCTTTACAGCCATTTCCAGATTTTTCTCAAAATAGGAAGATACCTGAACAGTATAAATTTTTGTGAATGAAAATGAAACTGATGAAAGAAAAAAGAGGAATAAAATTATTTTTTTCATTTTAACTCCCTGTTAAATTTATATCCCATTTTTCCGGGTAATTATAAATAAGTTCTTTAATTCTTCTTTTTTTTAAAAGTTTCAGTATTTTTACAGATGTTTTTCCGTCTCCAAATGGATTATTTTTCTTTAGCCCTTTTTTCATTCTTTTTCTATAAATCGTTGAAAATATATTTGTTATTTTCTCAACGGAACTACCAGCAATATAACCAAAACCTGTATCAACCACTTCAGGCCTTTCAGTAACTTCTCTCAGAATAATAACTTTTTTTCCAAGAGAAACGCTTTCTTCCTGAATACCACCGGAGTCAGTCAGAATAACTGAAGAGTTTTTAATTAGATAAATAGTTGTAGGATAAGAAAGAGGTCCTGTTAAAATTATATTTTTTCTCTTTTTTTTCATTTCATTAAGAACAATTTTCCTCACTTCTGGATTTTTATGTAATGACCATATAAAAACAGTCCTGTTATATTTTTCAGCAAGTTTTTTTACACTCTTACATATGTTCAAAAGTGGTTTCCCTATATTTTCTCTTCTATGTGAGGTTATAAGAACAATTTCCTTTTCTTTTATCTCTTTAATATTGTTTGTATATTGAGATAGTTCCTTAAATACATCTTTTTCCTTTATTTTTGAAGTGGCTAAAATAAGAGCATCAACAATTGAGTTTCCTACAACAAAAATTCTGTCTTCTCTTATATTTTCTTTTATAAGATTTTGTTTTGCTTTTTCTGTTGGTGCAAGATGAATGTCAGCCATTCTTGAAATTAAACTTCTATAAATCTCTTCAGGGAATGGAGCAAATTTGTTATAAGTTCTCAATCCTGCCTCAAGATGTATTAGGACAATTTTTTCCATAAAGGCGGCAAAGGCAGAAATAAAAGTAGTTCTTGTATCTCCCTGAACGATTACAACATCTGGCTTTTCTTTTCTAATTACTTCCACAATTTCACCTTTAACAGGATGTAGAGATTTTTTATTCTCAGTTATTGAAAGTATATCTTTTAATCTGTAGTCAATCTTGAATTTAAAAAAATTAATCATTTCTTCTGCGAGAATATCATGCTGACCGGTGTGGACTGTTATTACATCAAAGTCCCTTTTTAAAGTTAAAATTACAGGAGCAAGTTTTATTATTTCTGGTCTTGTTCCAAAAGAAATAAGCACTTTCATATTTCCCTCTCTGTTAATTTAATTATTATTTTCTGTTCAGGAGAAAAAGAATTAATTTTTGTTTTGTATCTTTTCATAAACTCTGTCCATAAATGTTTCTTTATTTTTTCGTTTTCCAGAACTTTTGAAAAAATAGGGAACAATTGAGCATAAGCATCTGGATAAAAAATGTCCCAGTTTGATTTATATTTAATTTCTTTTGAAATAGCCCAGTAAAAGTTTTTGTTTTTTTCGTCATAAAATTTATTCAAAATCTCATTTTGGAGTAATTTAACTGCTTCTTCAAATAAAGGAGGTATTTTCCAGTTAAGTTTTTCAGAAAGATTTAAAAATGACTTAAGTCCTAAAAATGCCTCACAATTGTCCATAAGGTATTTAACTTTTATATCTGGAGAAGGAGTTGTGAGTCCATCTTTATCCTGTAAGTAAACAATTGTGTAGGCAATATCTTCTATTTTTTTTCTGTTTTTTCTTATAAGAAATTCATCTTTTGTTTTCTCATAATATTTTTCTAAAAGTAAAAGGAAAGTTCCTGAATAGGAATCAATTGAATCAAATGTTTCTGTTGTTTTTTCTTTTCCATCAGTTGAAATAATATAATCATATATTGAACCTGTTATACCATATTTATCGGGGTAGTTAAGGTGATTAAAATACCAGTTTATATATTCCTTGACTTTTTGTGTATTTTTTTGATGGTATAAAGTATATAAGGAAAAGAGATTCATTGAATAAGGAACAATATACACTTTTTTCTTTACAGGACGGAATTCTTTATAAATACCCAAAATAGGGGGTTTCCTTATTCTTCCGCAAGTGCAAGAAGAAAAAAGTATAATCGTAGAAAATAAGAAAATAGTTCTGAGAAAAAATTTTTTCTTCATTTTTTATTGATTTATTTTTACAGTAATTGTTTTTTCTTTTATATCTTTCAGTATTGTAAGATAATTATATTTACTCCCTTTTTCAATACTTATTCCCTCTATTGGTTTTATTATATATTCTTCAGGAAGTGCAATACATATTCCTTTCAGTCCCTGTTCATTCTTTAAGTTAATTTTTAAATCATCATTATAGATAACAAAAGAATATTTTGTTTTAAGAAATCTTAATAAGAATTTTGCAAAATAATTCATCGGTTCAACTATAATTTTCCCTTCGCTTTTTAGTTTTTCAATATAATCAATAAAATCTTTTAAAGGAGGAATATACCTGGGAAAGTCAAGAAGGTCGTATGGATGGGTATAGTAAAGATGGACAGTTCTATTTTTAACAGAACAATTAACAATTGAAAAAAGCCATTTTTTTATTCTTTGTGGTGGCAAATTTACCCACCCCATTTCAGCAAGAGAGGCATATTTACCATTTGGCATAACAGGAAAAGCAATAACTTTTTTTGATACAATTTTTCCGTTGTAAAAAGTTCTATTCGGAACAGACCCTATATCCCCTGTATAGTAATAACAGATAAATCCATTTTTTTCAAGAATTTTTGTAAGTAATGGCTGTGGATGAGTTCCATCCGGAGCAGAATATTCAACTATTTTATATCCGACAATTTTTTCAAGAACTTCTGTGTTTTTCAAAATATAATATTCTATTTCTTTTTCTGTAAATTTCCCCTCTTCAAGATTTTTAGCAAACCAGTTATGAGCCCATCCACCGTGAGAACCAATAATTCCGTATTTACTCATAAGCAAAACATATTCTTTCCCTTTACCTGAGGCATCAAAGCCATACCCATCTCCTGGTTTATCAACAAAGTCACCAGCAGTTATATGAAAGGAATATTTTAAAGTGTCTCTAATTATTTTATTTTTTATTAAGTTTGGGGTCGCTTTCCATTCGGTATTATTATCAATATGCCAGTTTATAACAATTCCACCTTTCCCGTAAGGAGCACTTAAAAGATGAGGGAGTGAAGTGAATTTGAAAAGAAGAGTTCTTAAAATTGTTCTGGGTAGTAAATCTTCAGAACCATAGGATTTTAAATAACCAAGAGGCAAATTTATATAGAATACCTTTCCTTTACCTTTTTTAACCTTAATTATGGCAGGAAACTTTCTTCCTTTTTTATCAATACCGTAAGCGTATATATCAAAATTTGATTGTATTTTTAAATTCTCACATCTTAAAAATGGATATATGAGTTTTCCATATTTATACCCACATATAAAAAGTTTATCTATTAACCTTCCTTCAGGAATACCAAATTCATTCGCTACTTTTTCAGATATAAATTTCAGGTTTCCATTGAAATAAAGATTTTTTCTATATTTTTTATATGAACAGTAATTTAAACCAATTATTCTGGAAAAAACTGGATTTTTTCTATATCTTTTATTTTTATAATATACTCCAGCGTCAAAAATGACTATAACACTTCCTCCTTTTTTAACATATTCAAGACACCACTGACCAATTTCATCAGTAAGTACTCCGGATAATTTATCGGGGAAAATAATTGCCGGGTGGTATTTTACTGCTTCTTCAGGAATTTTTGAAAGAATAAAAGCAGGAGAAACCCACTTAAACGGAATTCCTTCTTCTTCAAGTAAACTGGTGTATCCATTTTTTATTCCATTATCTTCTTCAAATTTCGTGTCAACGATTAAGACCTCTATTTCCCTGCCTTTTTTTTCTTTTTTTGCTGTGGTAAGTTTCAGTATATAAAGTAAAGAAATAGAAATAATAATTAATATAAATATTTTTTTCATAATACAGTTCCTTCATTTTCAACAAGGACATATCCATATATAACTGCCTTTTTTTCAATTTTAAGTTTATCTCTCGCTATGAGTGATTTTATCTGTCCTTTTTTACCTATAATTGTTCCATTTTTCAAATGTATACTTTCCTGAGAAAAAACATCACCTGTTATGACACAGTTTTCTCCAATTTCAATTTCTGACTCTCCAAAGACATTTCCATCTATTAAAACATCTTTTTCTATTATTAGTTTTCCATAAACTTTGATACTTCCATAGATTTTTGCTTTTTCCCGTATTAAAAGAGAAGATTTTGCTATAATATCCTTTTCTATTTTTGCTTCAGGTGGAATTGTAGCCCATTTTTTATTAAATACCATTGAAGTGTCAGAAATTTCTGTCCCATATTTTCTTTTTTCTTTTTTTCTTTTTTTCTCAAGTAATTTCCCACTTTCCTTTTCTTCTTTCATTTTTTCCCCTGTTTTCTCTATTATTATAGGATTGCCATACAACCTTTTAAAATTGCACTTTCCAGAAATTTTTATTGTTTTTTCAGCACCGGCTAAAATTCCAAGATTGCAATTATTTCCAGTATATATGTTTTCATCAGAACCAATCCATCTCACAATTTTTACTTCATCCGACAAAATTATATCTCCTTCAGATGTTATTGCTCTTAAAAGATTGTTTCTTCCAATTTTCGCTTTCCCTTTTACATATATTTCCTTATTAAAGACGACTTTTTCTCCTGATGTTAAGTCACCTTTTACAAATAAGATATGATTTATTTCTTCATAACTTTTAATATCCTTACTTTCACTTATTTCAACTTTCTCTTCCTTTGATAATTTTACATTATAAATTGAAGGTAGTAATTTTGTTTCTTTTAACGCATTTAAAAGTATATTTCTAAAAGAGATATCAAAATACCTTGGATTTTTTGTATATTCCATATTTATTGTAATTGGTTTGTTATCTCTTGGTTTTTTTATCTCAACAATTGCAGGAATAAAAGGTATCAGTAATAAAAACCAGAAAAGAACAAAGGAGAAAACAAATAAAGGTTTTCTGTATTTAAACATTTTTGATTTTTTCAAAGATATGGTTTCTTCCGAAGGCACTTTTTTTACTATTTTTTTCTCGGACGGAAAGGGTTTTTCTGGTAGTTCTTTTTCAGCAGGAGGGGGCTTTTTAAAAGGATAAATTATTCTTTTTTCAATATAATAGCCCTTTCTTAAAAATGCCTGTGGAAAGTTCTTCTTTATTTTTCTTAGAACTTTTTTTGCCTCTGTTTTATCAGTGAAAATTCCTGCTCTAACGACAAGATTTTTTCCAATTTTCTCAACTCTTACATCTTTTATTTCTTCTTTTTCAATTTCTTTTGATATTTCTATTGCTCTATTTAAACTTTTTTCAGGTAAAGTTATAACCTGAATTGTATAGAATGACTTTTCTTTCTCAATAGAGAATAGTGGCGATGAGATTATTAAGAGAAATATTAAGTGGTTTTTGGTGATTCTGAATACCTTTTTGTTTTTTCCCACTTTGGTTTCCTCCTTACAAAAAAATCAATTATTGCCTGTATATCTCCCAGGGTTATATACCACATATTGAAAGCGAAGTTGAATATTAGAAGAGGAACAAGACGAATTTTGTATGTATCTCCGTCTATTAAACTTCCAATGGCAACCTGATAAAACGGAGCAAAATTTCCAAATGAATTGTAAGCAGCAACGAAAATAAACACAAGTGCAGAGGAAAATAAATTCATTTCACCAAGGAAAAAAAGAGCGAGAGCATCAAGAATCCCAAGTAGTAGAATTAAAGGGATAAGGTAGATACCGAGCAGTAAAGTCCCATCAAATTTTTCAGAAAAAGAGAGATATTTTGACCTTAATATAGGGAAACAATATCTTAAAAAGACCTGTGTATGTCCTCTTGCCCACCTTTTTATTTGCTTCCCCCTTACTGTCCAGTCCTCAGGTGATTCTTCATAACATTCTGCTCTATTAGCGTAAACAACTTTCCATCCTTTTTGCAGAAGTTTAAATGTGAGTTCTGTATCTTCTGTTAATATATTTGGGTTAAAGCCACCAAGGGAAACAACTGCTTTTTTTCTGAAACCACCAACTGTTCCACCATATTGAGGGATTAATCTCAGATTATGTCTTGCCTGTTGTCCAACCTGATAACCACCCGTTCTTTCAAGTTCAAGCATTCTTGTTAAAATATTTTTCCCGACATTTACAGGTATAACTCTTCCCATTACTGCTCCTACCTCAGGGTCTTTAAAGCATATTGCCAGTTCCTTTATTATTCCTTTTGGGGGAAGATAGTCAGCATCAAAAACGAGAATAACTTCCCCTTTTGCCTGTTTTATTGCTTCATTCAAAGCAACTGGTTTTCCCCTTTCTCCTGAATCCCGAAAAAGTGGTTTTATAAATGGGTATCTCTTTGCATATTCTGATATAATTTCTTTTGTCTTATCAGTTGAATGGTCATCCACTGCAATAACTTCATATCTTTTTACTTTAATGGGTATAACTTCAATTTTTTCTTCAGGATAAGAGGCAGCAGCGAGTCGCTCAAGAATATTTCTGGCTACCTTTTCCTCATTATGCATTGGGACTATTACAGAAACAGTTGGTAGTTCAGAGTCAATTATGTCATTGTAATATAACCGTTGTTTATATGCAAACCTGTTTAGTGTGAAAAAATAATGCCTTACCATATAAGCAAGCATTACAAAAATGACAAAAAACATATAAATTTTTAAAATAATTATTACTAAGCCCATATCCATACCTCTTTTTTTCTACTTAATTTTATTGCAAGGTGACTCAGGTAAAAGGAATAAATTCCAACAATATACAGGAAATCAGCAAGTGGACCGAATATGAAAAAAAGTGGAGCCATAAAAATATAGGAAAATTTCCATAGAACATAGAGGAAAACAAAATACCTCACTGTTCCAAAAATTATTCCATAACCCAGAATTGCCATTACAACAAATACTTTTGGCAGGACTCTTTCAGGTAGAGGAACTGTGAAGAAAGAGATTACAAAAGGAATTAGAACCCACCATATAGCAATTTCTGTTTTTACATAAAGTTCAGAAAAATCAGTTAAAGTGTAAGGGAATCTGTATGAGAAAAAAACAAAAAATAAAGCAGAAACAAGCATAATAAATGAAGCAAGAGCAATCCATATTGAGAAGTTTTTGGGTATTATTTTTAATGAAGGAATGACAATAATTGAAAGGAAAGAAAAAATCGCAAGCATTTTAGAAAAATACATTGAGGGAAATTTTCCTGGAAATGATAACAAATAAATATTTTTGAATATAAAGGTGGATTTTACAATTTCTACATTCTTAACAGGTAAGAGAAATTTTACATAAACACATATATAATAAGTGAGTTGGGGCAGAAAGTAATAAATTAAAAACATAAGGAGAGAAAATAGAAAAAGTGTTAACACAAAAAAGTTCCAGTTTTGTGGTCTTTCTATTTTTCTATAACTTCTATGGTAATAAATTTTTTCCTTTTCCAGATAAACCTCCTCCTCTTGTGGCTTTTGTCTCTATATTATAGCATAAACAATGTTTTTTTCAATGTTTGGACAAATTGAGACATAGTAAATCTACTTGAAAGACAAGCTAAGGCAGGTAGAAAACCACTTTTAAAAAGCACCTCTGGGAAGTAAATGAGTTAAACTAAAGGTATAAAAATGGAAAAAGAGTTTGTGATTAAGAAATTGAAAGAGGAAGTAGTGGTATGGAAAGAGGTGTATATAGGAGAAATAAAGGAAAAAGTTTATCTATCATAATTCTCTCCCATATACATTTTGTAGTCAATTGTCAAGTTTAGTGTTTCATATCTTTCAGAGTAGAAGAGGTGGGAGTTGCATTTGCAGTCAGAACAGCCGAAATTATTTACAGACCCATCTGTTATGTTTTTTAATTTTTCTGCAAGTTGACATTCAGTTAATTTATCAAATATTATAGCAGAAATATATTCACTTTTTTCTCTCAAATAATCAATATGCCAGAAAAGTTTTTTATTTTTTCTTTTATGCCTTTCTATTCTTTGAAATAGATTCCTCTTTCCTGAACCACAGTAGAAATAATATCCTTTTTTAAAATTGATATATCCCAGAGAGCCAACTTTTATTTTTTTATCTCTTTCAAGTTT
>CAZRDZ010000029.1:0-9643 GCA_964599135.1 uncultured bacterium | reverse complement strand
AATATGTTTTTGTATTTTTCTTTTAAAGAAGAAATATTCATATTATTCAAATTTCTCTTTCCATTCTCCAAGTTCGTATCTCCCTGTGGTTGGAAAATAAGGAGGGGGATTATCAATTACTCTTTTATCATAATGATAATCTTTGTAATAACCAGAAGCAATTTTCCCTGTGCTGGGGTAGAAAGTTCCAACAGGACCACGATATGCCTGTATTATTCCTCCCCAGACGGTTAGTTTCCCACTTGGTCTGCGATTTCTCCAGTTCTCAACATAAAATGATTTGTCAAAAGCCATCAATGTTGCATCTATTTCAAGATTGTTCGGTGCATATCTTGAAACTACTATTGACTTTCCAGCAACAAGCCCGAGAATATCATCACAATTTGGATTTGATGGGGGAGTTTTATATTTAATATGATTTCGTATGTAAATTGAATATCTTGGACCAGCCGCAATTGTTAATTTCCCATTTACTGTGCCATAAACTGTTGCATTTCCATTAACATAAACAACTCCATTTATACTTGATAAACTTACAGTTCTACTATGATGTCCTTTTCTATAAGTTAATGTTCCATTAGAATTCATAATTATTGTATAGTTTCCTGTCAGATATAACCCATAAGAAAGAGCAGCATTTTTTATTCTATTGAGATTTTTGTATTTGTTCATATTTATTTCTTCAACACCGAGTTTATAACCAGCAAGAAACTTTGGATTATCACGGGGTGGACCTCCATGATAGTAATTAAAGGAAGAGGCAGTGCTTGTTACTTCCCCTTCAAATGTTGGACTTCCGCAAATATTTAACTGGCTATTTGAGTGTAGTGGTCCGTGAATTACATCTTTACTCATAAACCATATTTTTCTTCCTATTTCTGGATTGTATTCACGATTTGTAAAATAGGCAAATTTAGCAAAACTCTCAATTTTCATAATAACATCTATCTCTTTTTTGACAGTTTGATTTTCAAAAGTTGCTGTGGAGATAATTTTATATTTTTTTACTGCCTTTCCAGGATTATCATCATCCGGGTCTATAACTACATTATATTTTCCGCCTCCAAAGTTTTGTTCAGGAAAAGGAGTAAATGGTTCTGTTCCAGGGTAAGGATAACCTGTATTTTCAAGTTGTTCTTTCAAAAATGCCTTTGCATGCTCTGCTCCTGCTTCTGCTATCCAGAATATTTTTGTCTTTCTTTCTTTTTTGATTGAAGAAATTCTTTCTATCCTTGCTAAATAAAGAAGAGAAAAACCAAGTAAAGTTGATGCTATTCCAAGAATAAGAACAAGTGGTAAAATTGCTCCTCTTTTCATTGTTTTGCCTCAATATTTCTCATATTAACTATTTTCTTAATTTTTGATGTCTCTCCGCCTTTTTCTATTTCTATATCTATACTGACTGACGCAGAAACTTCTTCTCCTTGATAATCTTCAGCAGGAAATTTAAATTCAAATTTATTAAATGTAATTCCTTTTAATTGGCCTTTAACAATATGTATTTTTTCACCATATTCATTTACATATATTAAATCATTTCCCTCAATATAAAAACTTCTTTCCCATTCTTTCCCATCTTCAAGTGGTTCTTTCCTTAATACTAATTTTTTCCCGTTATCCTGAACCTCACAATCTGTTGCTTCCCTGATGTTTTTCTCAAGAAAAGAAGAGATAAAATTTAAAGTAGAATTGAGAACATTTTTATTTCTTTCTTTTTCCCATGATTTTGTTGTTGTTAAACTTATAATTGCAATACCAAGCAAAAAAGAAATGCTTATCACAATTCCTATTAATAATTCAATTAAACTAAATCCAATTTTTTTAGTCATCTTGGTGATATTATTGTTTCTAATTTTATTTTATTGTTTTTCCCTCCTTCTGTCCATATAACTTCTACTTTTACTTTTTTTCTTTCAGGGTTATTCAACTTTTCAACTTCCACATTTCTTGTATAATTAATATTATCTACAGAAATTTCTTCATTTGAATTTTTAATATCCTTATATGCCATTGTTTTTATCTCTTCTAATTTCTGGTCTGCAAGTTCAGTAGCAATATAATTATGAGTTGAAAAATTCATTTCTTTTTGCCCATAAAGGAAAAAATTAAATATACCTATGCAGAATATAAGAAAAATCACTATTGAAATTAATATTTCTACAAGAGTAAAACCATTTTTATTCATCTTTATATATCTCTTTAATTTTCTCCTTTTCTTTTTTTCCTAATTTATTCATTTCTTTTTCTCCAACAACATGAGGTGTGATAAGAATTATAAGGTCTGTTTTGTTAAGGTTTTTTGTATGTGATTTGAATAAAAATGGGAACAAATCTCCTAAAATAGGAACCTTGCTTGATTTTTTTGATTTATCTATTCTTAAAAGTCCACCAATTACAACTGTTTCTCCATCTTTTACTCTTACCATTGTTTTAGCACTTCTTTCATGTGTATCTACTGCTTCGGTAAAGAATGTAGATGGTTCTGCTGAACTTACACTTGGTTCTACATCAAGTGTTATATATCCCTCTTCATTTACATGGGGGGTTACAATCAGAGAAACACCAACTTCTCCATAAATTGGTTCTTTTGATATTGGAACGCCTGTTTCTGGATGATAAACTGTTTTTACTGCTCTTACAATATTTTTTGTAATTTTGATTTTTGCTGGTGTATCGTTTAAAGTTGTAACTCTTGGACTTGCAAGAATATTTGCTTCACCTCTATTTTCAAGAAATCTTAAATTTGCTGTAAGTGTTTGAAAAGAAATTGTTCCAAGAATGAATTGAGGGTTTGCCCCTGTTGTTCCTTCTCCACCAGCACCACCGCCAACATCTCTTGGATTTACAATTTCTCTTCCAAAACTTTTATGCCAGGGATATGGAACATCTTTTGCTCCACCAAAGAAGTTACCTGCTATATTCCAGTTTATTCCAATATCTTTCAATCCATCAGTTGTTAATTCTACGAGGACTGCTTCAATAGAAATCTGAGGGATATTTTTATCAAGTTGAGAAATTATTTTTCTAATTTCATCTAAATTTTCAGGAGTATCTTTTATAGTTATACTGTTAGTCCGAACATCAATTATAATTTTTCCATTTTTAGTTAAAAATGGAGAAAGTATGTTTCCAATGTCTTTTGCTTTAGCATATTGAAGAAAAAATGTTTCATCTTTTAGTTCAGGAACTTCTTTTAACTCCTTTACCACATAAATATCTGTGTTCTTCATTTTCTCTCTATAAAGACCATTTGCTCTCAAAATAGCATCAATTGCTTCATCCCCTGTAACATCTTTAAGATATGCACTAATTGGTTTTTCTGCAAGAGAGGAACTTGTGATTAGTTTTATTCCAGTTTTTTTACTTAATGCTTCAAGAACAAATCCTAACTTTGCCTGGTAGAAATTTAAAGTAAAAGTTTTTTCACATAATCCCTGATGGAAAGTTATTATAAGAAGAAGGGATATTACTATTTGAAAGATTTTTTTTCTTTTCATTTTTACCTCCATAACTTTTTTCTTTTTTGTAAGGACTGATAACAAAATACCTGTTTTTATATTTTATTATTACCTTTTCCGGGAATATTTTATAAATCTGATACTCTCCTATATATGTTTTTTCTTCAACAACTTTATTATTCAAAATTACAATTGGTTTTTTATCATCGTATATAATTCCACTTAAATTAAATTCAGGTTCAATAAATACTTCTTTTTTCTTTTTTGTTATTACTTTTTTCTTAATTTTTTCTTTTTCCTTTTTAACTTTTTCTAAAAGAGGAATAAAAGGGTCTCTTTCAATATTTATTTTTAAGGAAGAAGGATTTAAATTTAATGCATCCAGGGTTTTTTTTACTTTACTGATATTTTCTGTTACTTCTCTAATATTAAAATCTTCAAATTCCTTTTTTTCAGGAGAAGATAATAACTTCCCCTCTAAAATTAAAAAGGTTAAAATAATAAATAAAATACTTCTTCTCATTTTTTCTTCATCCCCAGAATAATTAAATCATACACAGCGTTTTCTCCCTCCCATGGCGACTTTATTTTTATTGTTTCTATTCTTAAATACTTTCCCCCATTTTCAATTTTATCAATAACTTTAAGTAGATTCAAAAAATTACCTGATAATTCCACCCGCCATATAAAATACCTATCTTTAAGTTTTATCTTTCTAAAATTTTCTATGTTTTCCATCTCAATAATAGATAGGTTATTTTTCTGACAGATTGGATATAAATAATTGTAAAGAGCAAGTCCTGGGTCAGATGAATTAGCAAGCCATTCAAAATTTTTTATTTTATCTCTTCCTATCCTCAATGTTTTTTCTATATCATTTATAAAATCAGGAGATATTTTTATTTTAAAGTAATTAAATTCAATTGTATCTTTTTTTTCTTTAAGTTTTAGAATTTTTTCTCTCTGTTTTGTAAAAACGAACGCATAATAAGCAACCACTATAAGAATATATGAAAAAAACATCCACAGAACATATTTTTTAAAAATATCTTTAAGATTCTCCATTTTTTTCATTTATTACTGTTTTTATCTCAAAATAAATAACCTTAATATCATCCTTCTCTTCTTTTTTTACACTTGCGAGGAAAGTTTTTTTAAAAGTGCTAAATTTTTCAAGATTTTTTATAAATTTATCAATACCTTTTCTTTCATTAATAATCTGCGGGAGAACATATCCACATATAATGATAATCTTTTCTTTCTTATTTTTCTTCGTATATTTTATTTCCCCTGTTAACTTATCAATCCATACCCCATAAGGAACACTATTTCCAATTTCAATAAGTTTTGTTGCCCAATTAATTCTGTTTTTTTCCTCTGCCTGGTAGTCCATTATTTTTTGCAGTAATTTTTTACTTTCTACATTCTGCCTTTTTATTTTTTCAATAACATTTTTTTCTTTCATCATTTTTTCTTTTATATCCTTAATTTCCCCTGTAATTTTTTGTATCTGCCTCCTTGTAAAAAGAAAATTTATTCCTATTATAAAAAGAATAAAAAACAGCCCCAGAATATAAAAACTTATGAGTTTTAGATAAAGCCGTTTTCTTACATACTTTTCATACCTTTCTTTTATAATATTGAGTTCAATCTTTTTCATATTTCTCTTCCCATTAGACCACAGGCAACTGTAAAAATTGTTCCTTTTCTCCTTATATCTAAAGGAACTTCAATATTTTTTATTCTATCAAATGGATTGAAAATACCTGCTTTAATTTCTATCATTTCTTCAAAAAGAGATGTTATTCCCTCCCAGAGAGCCCCACCACCTGTGATATAAACTTTTTCTGGTGCCTTATTAACATTATTTTTAAAATATTCAATCCCTGTTTTAATTTCTGAGAAATAATCAGATAAGAAACTTTTAAGAATTTCTTTTATTGTGTCGGTGTTTTCTTTCTTTTTAAAATAAATTTCTCCTTCATTGAATGGGATGTTTTCATTCTCACAAATTGCTGAAATAAAATTTCTAATACCGTAAGGAACATCTCTTATAAGTATAAATCCATTTTTCTCTGCAAGTAAGAAATTTGTTGTTGTGTATCCAATATTCAGAGAAAATAAAATTTCTTTTTCTTTTTCATATTTCTGTATAAAGTTATAAATTGCAAGGCAGTCATGGTCAATTATTATGGGATTTAATCTGCAATTTTTAAGTATCTCAACAAAAGATAATGTTTTATTTTTTGGATAACCAACAAACACAATTTCTTTTTTCTCTTTTTGAGGGATTACAAAATAATCATAATCAAGATTTTTAATACCTTCTGGAACAACCTGCATTATTTCAAGTTTAACAGCACTTTCTATTTCTTCTTCTGGTAAGTTCGGAATTTCAAAAATATGAATTATTATATTACTGCCGCTTAAACTTGAAATTGTCTGTTTTGCTTTTATTCTTTTTAATTCAAATGTCTTCCTGATGAAATTTACAAATGTCTCTTTTGCTCTCTCATCTTCTGTGTCCTTTATATTTTCAACAGGATTTGCAACATAACCGATATTTTTTATAAAAAACCCTTTACTGCTTTCCCAGCCCTCAATAAATTTAATGTAATAGGAGCCGGCATCTATCACTAATTTTAATTTCATATTTTAAAACTCTTCACCATCATATTTTCTTGTAATATCTCCTGATTCAATATCCATAGTTATCTGGTATTGCTTTCCTCCTCTATCAGTATAATTTGTTGTGGCAGTAGTTCCATTGACAGAATAAGAGGTGAAGTATTTATTTTTACTTGCATCAATACCGAGAGGGTCATCCTCACCTCCTCCGTTGGAGACATCTAAATAAGAACCATGTTCAGAATAATAGACGAGTTCAGCAGTTCTAACAGAACCAAGAAGTGCCTCTCCTTCTGAAGCAATTGCTCTTTTTGTCTGTCCTCTAAAAATTGGAACAGCAACTGCCGCAAGAATCCCGATAATAATTACAACAACCATTAACTCAATTAAAGTAAATCCCTTTTTCCTATTCTTTTTCATATTCCCCCCTTTTTTTAAAACTCTTTACCGTCATATTTTCTTGTAATATCTCCTGATTCAATATCCATAGTTATCTGGTATTGCTTTCCTCCTCTATCAGTATAATTTGTTGTGGCAGTAGTTCCATTGACAGAATAAGAGGTGAAGTATTTATTTTTACTTGCATCAATACCGAGAGGGTCATCCTCACCTCCTCCGTTGGAGACATCTAAATAAGAACCATGTTCAGAATAATAGACGAGTTCAGCAGTTCTAACAGAACCAAGAAGTGCTTCTCCTTCTGAAGCAATTGCTCTCTTTATCTGTCCTCTATAAATTGGAACAGCAGCAGATGCTAAAATCCCTATAATTATAACTACAGTCATCAACTCAATGAGAGTAAACCCTTTTTTCCACATTTTTCTTTTTCTCATATTCTCACCTCCTTTTTATTTTTTATCATTATTTTACCCATTATCGTATTGCTCCTGCAAGTTTAAATATTGGTAAATAGATAGCAAGAACGACTGTCCCTACGATAAAGCCCAGAACTATTATCAAAATCGGTTCAAGTATGGAAGAAAGAATATTCAAAGTTGCATCAACTTCATCTTTAAAAAATTGTGATGCCCTGTTTAACATATCTTCTGTCTTTCCCGTTTCTT
Source organism: uncultured bacterium (assembly GCA_964599135.1). GTDB lineage: Bacteria > Ratteibacteria > UBA8468 > B48-G9 > JAFGKM01 > JAGGVW01. Next base: position 2,493 of record CAZRDZ010000029.1, on the reverse strand, counting down.
CTCCAACACTTACCATCCTTGAAAGCATAACAGGGAAAATTTTATATTTTCTCATCTCTTCACCTAAAAGTCCACCTTTAACCACACCATTTTTAACCTTTTGAATTGTTCTCTCAATTATAAGATTTCCAGTTATCTTTCCAACAATTTCAAGAGCAGAAACAATTGGAACTCCTCCAGATAATAAAGTTGAAAGAGTTCTTGCATAACGGGCGAGAGCGATTTTCCACATAATATTTCCAAAAACAGGGGATTTTAACTTAATGGAGTCAATAATATATCTGCCTTTTTCTGTTTTTTTGAAAAGGAAAAAAAGAATAAATAAAAATAAAATGAAAAATAAAACAAATGGTAAAAACCTTACAAAAGTGCTACTTATTTTCAGAATAATCAAAGTAAAAACAGGTAATTTTGCACCAAAACTTTCAAAAATCTTCTGAAATCTTGGAATAAGAAAGAGAAAGACAAAAGATATAACAACAACAAAAAAGAAGGAAACAAAAGCAGGATAACTTAATGCCTGTTTTGTTTTACTTATCATTTCCAGCTGGTCTTCAAGGTTTTTTGCTATTTCTCCAAGTGTTTCTGCAAGATTTCCACTTTCTTCCCCTGAACGGACAAGAGCAACATAAAGAGAAGAGAAAATTTTTGGAAACTGCGATAATGCTTGAGAAAGACTGCTACCCTGACTTATGCTCTTTCTTACGCTCTGGAGAACTGAAGAAAAATACCTGTTTGATGTTTGAGAACTTAAATCATCAAGTGTCTCAATTATTGGAACTCCAGAGGAAAGCATAACAGACATCTGCCTTGTAAAAATGGCAAGTTCTTTCAGATTTACTTTTTTAATAAAAATATGTTTTTCTCTTTTTGACTGGAAATATTTTTTTGTTACTTCAAATACTTCCACTGGAAATAAGTTTTGAGTTCTTAACCTTGAAATAACTGCAATATCAGAACTTGCTTCAATTATCCCTTCAATTCTTCTTCCACTTGTATCCCGGGCGATATAACGGTATTTAGCCATTTTATACCATTGTCTTTGATAAAAATTCATCTACTGTTGTTATTCCATCAAAGACCTTCTGTAATGCCGCTTCTTTTAAAAATATTATTCCCTGTTTTTTTGCCGCTTCTCTTATTTCATTTTCATTACTTCCATTCAATATCATATTTCTTATTTCTCCAGTTATTTCAAGAAGTTCAAATATACCTATCCTTCCATAATAGCCAGTATAATCACAGTTTCTACATCCCTTCCCTTTAAATATTTTTTTACCCTTTACATCAATCCCCATATTTTTCAAAACTTCTTTACCATCTTTGTCTTCATATTTACAGACAGGACATATTTTTCTCACAAGTCGCTGTGAAAGAACAAGGATGAGAGAATCTCCCAGAAGATATTGAGGAACTCCCATATATCTAAATCTTGAAATTGTTGAAACAGTATCATTTGTATGTAAAGTTGAAATTACAAGATGTCCTGTTAAAGATGCCTGAATTGCAATTTGGGCTGTTTCAAGGTCTCTTATCTCTCCTACCATTATAACATCAGGGTCCTGTCTTAAAATCCTCTTTAAAATTTCAGCAAATGTAAGTCCTATTTTTGGTTTTATCTGCACCTGATTTATTCCCTCTATCACATACTCTACCGGGTCTTCAATTGTTATTATGTTTTTTTCAGGAGAGTTTATTAAATTAAGACCTGAATATAAAGTTGTTGTTTTTCCCGAACCTGTTGGACCAGTTACAATTATCATCCCATAAGGTTTTTTAAGTGTTTTTTTAAATTTTTCTTTATCTTTTTCCTCAAGCCCAAGATTATCAAGTGTTTTTATAAATGCTTCTTTTTGAAGGACTCTCATAACAATTTTTTCTCCAAATATTGTCGGTAAGGTTGAAACTCTTATATCAATTTCCTTTACACCTATTTTTGTCTTAATCCTTCCATCCTGTGGCAATCTTCTTTCTCCTATATCAAGATTTGAAAGGATTTTTATACGGGTAACAATTCCTGGATAAACATTTTTCGGAGTAGTTGTAAATTTATGTAAGATACCATCTATTCTGAACCTTACTATAACATCTCTTACCGACGGTTCAAGATGAATATCAGTTGCTCTTTTTTCAACCGCCTCTATAAACAGAGAATTTACAAATCTTACAACAGGGACATCTTCAGCAGCAACTCTTAACTGTTCAATATCAACTTCTTCTTCCGCTTCTCTTCCCTCCATAAAAGAAGTTAAACCCTCTAAATTATCAACTTTCCTGTAAAACCTTTCTATATTTTCAACTATTTCATTTTCATCTGCTTTTACCACCTTTATTCTTGTTCCTGTTATCCTTCTTATTGTATCTATTGCGAAAATATCAGTGGGGTCTTTCATCGCAACTGTAAGAGTCCCGTTTTCTTTTGCTATTGGGATACAGATAAACCTTCTTGCTATATTTTCAGGTATTAATTTGACAACTTCTTCTTTTATTCCT
>CAZRDZ010000028.1:8819-9909 GCA_964599135.1 uncultured bacterium | reverse complement strand
GGAATACCAGCAAAATATGGGGGATTTGAGACCTGTGCTGAAGAGTTGAGTATTGGACTTGTTAAAAAAGGACATAAAGTAATTGTAAGTTGCCGAAGGTATTTATATCCTGATAAAAAGAAGTTTTATAATGGAGTTAAACTTGTTTATCCACCAAGTATAAGAGGGAAAACTACAGATACTCTATCTCACACATTCTTCAGTATTTTAAGAGTACTTATTGAAAATCCAGATGTTATTCTTGTTTTCAATTCAGCAAATAGCCCTGTTGCTTTAATAGGAAAAATTTATGGAAAAAAAATTGTTATAAATGTTGATGGACTTGAATGGAAGAGAAGAAAATGGGGGAAAATAGGTAAACTTTATTATAAATTTTGTGAACTTTTCTCCTGTATTGTTGCTGATAAAATCATTTCTGATGCAATGGCAATAAAAGATTATTACAGAAGAAAATATAAAATTGAAAGTGTTTTTATTCCTTATGGGGCTTATCTTTACAAAAGTAAAAATCCAGAAATTCTTAATGAATATGGACTTGAAAGAAAAAATTATTTTTTTATAGGAAGCAGATTAGAACCAGAAAACAACCAGGATATTGCCGTGAATGCCTTTTCAATGGTTAAAACAAATATGAAACTTGTTATAGTAGGTGGAGCAAATTACAGAAGCAAATATGTTAGATTTCTCAAAAAGTTTGAAGGGGAAAAAATAAAATTGCTCAGTCCAATATATGAAAAAAATAAATATAATGAACTCCATGCCAATGCTTATGCTTACATACACGGAAATGAAGTTGGTGGAACAAATCCTGCTTTATTACAGGCAATGGGAAGTGGGAATTGTATAATTGCTTATGATTGTCCTTTCAATAGAGAAGTTCTTGGAAACTGCGGTTTATATTTTAAAAAAGATGCCTTTGATTTGAAAGAAAAAATAGAATATCTTTTAAATAATCCAGAGAAAGTTAAAGAATATGGAAAGATGGCAAGGGAAAGGGTAAAAAATTTTTACAGATGGGAAAAAGTTATTGATGATTATGAAAAATTATTTTTAAATTTATTCAGAACCCGGTTCTGAATAAGGGGAATTG
>CAZRDZ010000028.1:1192-8719 GCA_964599135.1 uncultured bacterium | reverse complement strand
TATTATTTTAGATTTTACTCAGGTCTCTTTCCATTCAAAGGAATTCCTCCTATTAAACCTTATATTAACATAACAATTTTTATAACTTCTGGATGGATTTTAATTCTTTATTCACTCTCTTTATATAAAGAGAAGATTTTTTCAAATCCTGTAAAAGAATTGAGTATTATAATTGAGGGGAGTTTCTGGGCTATGGTGTTTTTAATGGCAGGGGCTTTTCTTTACAGAGGATTTTCATATTCTCGTCTTGCTATCGGATTTAGTGGAATTTTTGCATTTATCCTGATTTCTATTTTTCACATAACGATTTCAAGGTTGAAAGGAAGCAGGAAAAAAGTTGCCATTGCAGGAGAAAGTAAAGAAATTGAAATTCTGAAAAAGCGAATTAAACTTCACCCATATATAAATTTTGAATTGAAAGAAATAACCCTTGAGGAAATAAAAAAAGAGGTAAATAAAAAGAATGTTGATTTCATAATTTTTGCTTCAAAGAACATCAAAGAAAAAATTGAGATTGAAAAGTTATGCTTCAAATACAACATAAAACTTTATTCAATACCAGAAATATACTTTCATTTTTTTTCAGGAAAAGTTGAAGACATTGATGGACTTCCTTTAATAGTTGCTGAAAAGACACCTTTAAATAACTTTCCAAATTATCTGATTAAAAATGCTTTTGATTTATTTCTGGGATTAATTTTTTCTTTAATTTTATGCCTCTTTCTCCCTTTTATATCACTTCTTATTAAAATTGATTCTAAAGGTCCTGTTTTTTTTACTCAAAAGAGAATTGGTAAAAATGGAAAAATTTTTAATATTTTTAAATTCAGAACAATGAAATATTCAAAAGAAGAGAATATTCCTTATACATTACCAGATGACCCAAGATTAACAAAAGTTGGGAAATTTATGAGAAAATACAATATAGATGAATTACCTCAAATATTCAATGTTTTATCAGGAGAAATGTCCCTTATAGGACCGAGACCTATTTCTATTTATGATACTGCGTTTTTCAAATTACCTGAATTTTCACTAAGGTTAAGTGTAAAACCGGGAATAAGTGGATGGGCACAAATTCATGGATTAAGAGGGGGGAGATTTGAGCCAGAAGAAAGGATTAAATATGATATTTACTACATTGAGAACTGGAGTATTTACCTTGATTTTGCTATTTTGATTTATTCTTTCTTTTCTTTTAAAAATGCCATTTAGAACCCGGTTCTGACGAAGGGACGAAGGTTAAGAGATTTTTTTATTGCCGAAAAAGAGTGCATGAGTTGTCTTTTCCCAGAAGTGTGGCTTCTTGAAATACTGGAAAAGTCCTTTCCATGCTCCTGCACTCATCAAAAGCCAGTAAAAAGGAGAAAGTAGGGAAGGAATTATTAATCTGTACCATTTCCTTTTAAAAACAGCGATAACATTTATAAAAACAAAAATCAAATTTCCGAAAAGGAGAACAGGAGTAACTATAAGGAAAAATTTGTTAGGGAAGAAAAGTTTATATGGTGAAAAAAGCCAGAAAATTAATAAAATCCAGGCAATTGGGTTAAAACATAAGGTAAAAAAATTCCCGCCAACTATTATATTGAAGTGAAGAAAATTTATAAATCCAATTCTCTTCATAAGTTGAAACGGCTTTCTCATATTGACAAAATATGTTTGAATATATCCCTTCACCCACCTGCTTCGCTGCTTTATCCAGTTTCCAACTTTACTGTTTGCTTCCTCCCAGGTTATTGCATCAAGAACTCTTGTTCTATATCCCTCTTTAAAAATTCTTATTCCGAGGTCACAATCTTCCGTCACATTGAAAGGGTCCCATCCATTAAGTTTTCTGAGAATTTCTGTTCTAAAATGGTTTGATGTTCCACCAAGAGGGATTGGAGCCCTTATTGTATCAATTCCTGGCAGATAAAGGTCAAACCACGAAGTATATTCCGCCGTGAACCACTCTGTTAAAATATTCTGATAGGGATTGTAATAATTCAATTTTGCCTGAAGACATATAACATTCTTTTCAACTTTTCTAAATCCAATAACCGCTTTTTTCAACTGGTCTGGTTCAGGTATATCTTCTGCGTCATATATAACAAGAAAATCACCCCTTGCCTGTAAAAGACCATAATTCAGTGCTTTACCCTTTGTCTTTGGAGGAAAATCAGGAACAAAAATAATCTTCCACCAGGCAGGCAATTCCTTTTCTTTTAAAATCTCTTCCATCTGCTCATCATCTTCTTCAACAAGCAATATAACCTCAAGTTTTTCCTTTGGATAGTCAAGATGTTCTACAGCATTGAAAAGTTGAGAGAAAATTTCTTTTTCTTTATAAACAGGTAAAAGAATTGTATATAATGGCCAGGAATGATTTGATAAGATTTCATATTCTGAAATTTTTATTTTAGAACTTTTAACTATTCCTGCAATTATGAGGAAAAATTTATGAAGGCATATAACAAGATATATAAATGAAATAAGATAAAAAATATAGAAACTTCCATTTTTCAGGTGGTCGTAAATAAGATAAGTAAAAAAAAACATTAAAATAAGAATGTAAAACTTTTGAGTTAAAGTCAGATTATAAAAAGCGTTATCTTCTGGAACTGGTATCCTTTTCTTTATTTCTTCAATAATTTTTTTGTTATTCATTATATATTATTTTGACAGCAATCCACTTTTTGAAAGAAGGAAGGTCCACAAAAATTTTTCCGCTTTCTGCTTCCTTTTCTTTCTCAATTTTCTCTCCACTTTCTATATTAAAAATTTCTATTTTATATTTTCCGTCTTTTTTATCACTAAAACCTACTTTTATGTGTGAAAACTCTGGAAATTTTTTTCCCTCAACATTCCTCGTTAAACCAAAATCATAAATAAAACAGGTTGAAAAAAATTTATTCCCGAGTGCTGAATAATAAAGTTGCTCCTTTCCCTTTCCTTTTATTTCAACCTTTTCATCAGAAAGAGGGATTTTTATTCTATCTATATCTGAAGCATAGTCAGAAAGGTTTTTATAAACATAAAAAAGGTTATAATCATAAACAAATCTGTGCCACCAGAAAAGAGGAACAGCAGCAAAATTTTTATGAAATGAATACCATATACCCAGAATCAGGTCTCTTTTAAGATTTTCAAATGTTGCTCCATGTGGATTTCCACCATATTCAGAAACAAAGTTTGGCTTTCCATATTTTGAATTGTATCTGTAAATTCTGTCAAGATGCCGGGTAAGAGATGCCCTTTTTATATTGTAATAAGCATTTGTTATTACATAGTCCACATAGTTTTTTACCACCTTATTATTAACAAGGCATGTATAATGAGCAGAAACAAGATGTTTATATGGGTCTATATTTTTAATGTATTCTTTCATTTCTTCAATCCATCTTCCCATTGTTTTTTTTCTAAAAAATCTTCTTTTTGAACCAACAAGGTTCATTTCGTTAAGTATTTCCCATGAAAAAATATTTGGAGAATAACCCCATCTTGCAACTATATACCTCAATTCATTTTTGAAAAAGTTTTTTGCTTTTTCATCTGTAAAAAATTCTTCTGGTTTTTTCAAAAAACCACCATTTTTTATATTGTAAGGATTATCCTGCCATTCTTTATCACACCAGGTACTTAATTGACCGTGATTAATTATAACAAGTTGAATATAAATACCGCTTTCTTCTGCCATTTCAAGAATTTTATCCACCTTCCATGCATTTCTTAAGTTATAAAACCCAATACCTTTATAACCAGGTCTGTTTTCTTTCCATTCAAGTCCAGCAAACCAACAGGCAAGCCACATTTCAATAAAGTTCATTCCATTTTCTTTCATCTTTTTAAAATATTTTTCATAATAGTATGTTCCTTCATCAGGAATATATTCTTTCTTAACAAGTCGTAAATATCTTACATCAGTTGGAGAGCGAATATTTATTCCAACAGGATAAAAAAAACTCCCATCTGAAAAAGAAAAAAATCTTTTATCAATTTCACTTATTCTTATAAAACCTTTTTTTTCTGAAGGGATAACAAGGAATTCATCCAGATTGCTTTTTAACTCTTTATCTTTTGTTTTCACAGAAATATAAAACTTCCAGTTTCCTTCTTCACAGGGAGTAAATCTTATTTTCCAGTAAGGATATCCAACAGGATAAAGTGCTTCTTCATCATCTACAATTTTCCTTCCATACTTCTGATAATAAAAAGCAGGAATTTTAATTTCTTCATCATCAGGGTTAATGAAAACTCCATTAATCAAAACCTGAGATGGGTCAAAAGGATTACTAATTTGAAAAGGGAGATTAAAACTTATTTCTATTTTTTCGTATTTTTTTACTTTTTTTTTATTTATTGTATATTCAGGAAAAACATTCATTTCTCCTTCAATTTTGTCTATATAAATACTTCCTTTGAATTTTGAATTTGAAAAGAACTTAATTCCAATTTTTCTTATTGAAGAAAGTGATTTTATTGACCAGGGTTGATTATGGCCAATATTTTCCCAGAAAGGACTTTCAGGGCGGACATCAATTGTAAGACGATTCCATTTCCCTTTCAAAAGGTCAAAAAGTGGGGTTTGATACCATAGCCATTCGTTATCCTGCAAAAAAACACATAATTTAAAATCTTCAGGTATACTTTTCGGAATATAAATGTTCAATATAAGATTTTTATAAACAGAAAGGTCTTTGAAAAAAGAACTTTCAATACATCCTTCTCCTGGAAGATTAAAATCAACTTTAAGAGATTTTTTACCATCAATACTTTTTTCATCAGAAATTGAAATTTTATCAACACAGTTGCCTTTAGTGGAAGTTTTTCTCCATATTTCTGTATTTTTCTCAAAGTTAAAAAATATTTCCTTCCCATTCTGAGCAAATAAAAACACTCCCATTAAAAAAAACAATATTCCAACTTTCTTCAACATTTTCTTTTTGACGGAATATCCTGCTATCAAGTTTATTTTAACTCTTCAATTTCTGTAATTACTCTTTCAATATCGTTTTCAATATTGTCAAGATTTTCCTCAAGTTCATAAATTCTATTCCAGATTTCTTCATTCTCTGGTAGTATTTCAATTTCTTCCAGTTCTTTCTCAATTTTCATAAGGTCATCTTCAATATAGTCAATTTCCTTAAGTAAACTCCGTATCTTTCCACTCTTCCCATTAGAAATATCCACCTCTTCCAGAGCAATATCATCTTCTTCCATACTTTCCAGTTCTTTTCTTATCTCTTCAATATCTTCTCTCAAATCATCTATCCATTCTTCTATCTCTTCAATTTTTTCTTCAATATCTTCTCCCTGTTCAAACTCATTGAAATATTCATCTTCCATTTTTTTCTCCCTTTTTTTCTTTTATAATAACAAAAGGAAGTGTAAAAAGAAACAGAAAAGAAATCATAATAAGAGATATACCAACTCCATTTCTGTCAGCAAAGAAACCAATAACAGGTGAAATAATTGCCACAACTATTGTTTTAATCTGCGATTCAACACTCAAACCAGAAGCCATTGTTTTATGAGAAATTTTATCGCTTATATAGGCAACATTCATCGGTCTTCTTAAATTCTGCACAATGTAAAGTAAAATGAGGAAAATTGAACCAGCCCAGAACAATTTGAAATTGGTAAATAGTCCTGAAAGAAAAAGTAAAATAAAACCTGAAATGTAAGTTATATTTATTGCAAAAGGAAGTGATTTTAATCTTTTAACAAACCGGGCTGATTTTCCAGAAGCAGTTGAAGTTAACAAAAAAAGAATGAAATAAATAAGTCCGACAATGAGAGAAGTTCTCTGTTTACCTGAAAGAAAAAGAAAAAATGGTAAAGCAACTGCCTGGCTTTTCAAAATCGGCTGGAGATAATCCTTTGATGCTTTGAAGAAACCATCAAAAACAGAAGAATTGAGTATACTCCTTAATGCTTCTGTATTTAAAAACATTTTTTTGAACTCTTTTAATGTCCCAGCACTTTTCTTTTTCATTTTATACCACCAGCCACCACTGATTTTTTCTATTTCTCCATCAAGATATGAAGGATATGTAAACATAAGTAAAAGTCCCATAAAATAAGGAATTATTGAAAATAAAAAAATGGGTCTATAACTTTTAGCAAAAAAAACAATACCAATAGCAATCAAAGAAGAAATGGCAGAACCAAATTGAGAAGCAGCCCTTGTATGTCCATAGTAATAAACTTTATGTTCCTGGAGATTTTTAACTTTCAGATATTGTAAAATCATCGCCTTATGAGTCCCACTTCTGAATGCCTCACCTGATGCAAAAAAAACCATAGCAACTGAATAAATTAAAAATTTGGGAAAGAAGTAAAATATAATAAATGAAATGATATATGAGGAAAAAGCAAAAATCATTGATTTTTTTCTCCCATAAGAATCTGCTATAATACCTGTTGGAATTTCAAGAATATTTGTTGAAACTTCTCTTATGGAAAAAAGGGTACCTATTTGTAGAAATGATATACCCATTTCTCTGAAAAAAAGGATTATAAAAGGGTCAAAAAATCTCTGATTTTTTAAGAAGCCATAAAGACAGAACTTAAAATACATCCGGTCTTTTATTTTTGGCTGGACTTCATAATTAGATTTCTCCATATCCGAATCTTCTAAAAACATCCGGTCTGTTTCTCCAGTCCTTTATAACTTTAACCTTCAATTGTAAAAAAACTTTCTTTCCCAGCAAGATTTCAATTTCCTCCCTTGCAAGTTGACCAATTTTTTTTATTTTCTCCCCATTTTTTCCTATTATTATTCCTTTAAGGTTATCCCTTTCAACTATTATATTTGCACTTATAAAAATTATATCTTTTTTTTTCTGCCCCTCTCTTATTTCTTCAACTTCAACAGATACTTCCTGTGGAACTTCCTGATATGTCTTATTTAGAACTTTTTCTCTTATTATTTCACTTATTTTATATTCAAGCGGAAGGTTTGTAATCATATCCGAAGGATAAAGTTGTTCTCCTTCAGGAAGATATGTAAATATTGATTTAATAAGACGGTCAATATTTTTTTTCTTTAAAGCAGAAATAGGAACAACCTCCACAAAATTATGCCTTTCCATGCTTTCTTCAATTAAAGGTAATAATATCTCTTTTTCTTTTAACAAATCAACTTTGTTTATAACAAGGATTATTTTCTTTCCTGTCTTTTTCAAAATTTCAAGAGTTTTTTCATCTTCTTCTCTCCATCCTCTCGCATCAATCAAAAAAAGTATTAAATCAGTTTCTTCAAGAGAATTTAAAATCATTTTCTGCATAAACTTCCCAAGTTGATTTCTACCCTCTTCCATTCCAGGAGTGTCAATAAAAATAATCTGCCCTTCCTCAGAATTATAAATACCAAGAACTTTTATCCTTGTTGTTGCTGGCTTTGAAGAAACAATTGAAATTTTATTATTCAGGATGTTATTGATAAGAGTGGATTTACCTACATTTGGCTTTCCAACAATTGTAACAAACCCACTTTTCATTCAGGTATCTCCCAATCATCTATTCTGAAAATTTCTTTTTTTC
>CAZRDZ010000028.1:0-1092 GCA_964599135.1 uncultured bacterium | reverse complement strand
CTTTATTTTTACAAAGTAATTTCCTGACCATTATCAGCCGATTCTTTTTCTTTCAGAACAATATCAAGTGAATCTCTTGCATCTTCAGGAGTTACAACCTGGAATGGTTTGTTATGTATAACATGGTCAATAAAATATCTTAATTCGTGGAAATAGCCACCAAGGTCTTCAATATTTCCTTCTACTCCTTCTGCTTTCACTTTTTCAAAGGTTGGTCTTTCTACATTCCCATTTGCTTCATAAACAACAAGTGATGGAGTATTTCTTGAATTGAATTCAATTGTTGCTTTTTCAAATTTCGCTATATAACTCATCCCAAATGGAAATCCTGGAGGAAAATCCCAGCCACCTTCAATATCAGCAATAAGACCGTTTTTAAAGGTGAATGTGGAAAATACATGAGCATCATTGTTATAGTTCTTTACAATTTTTGAATAAATTTTTTCTGGTTTTTCACCAATAAGATAAAGTAGAAAATCAGTATCGTGAATATGAAGGTCAACAAGGGCTCCACCGCTTTTCTCCTGAGAGAGCAACCAGTTCTGCCATCCCCATGTTGGAAGAGGAGACAATCTTCTCATTGATATGCTTTTTAAATTACCAAATTTTCCACTATCATATGTTTCTTTTAAAAATCTGTATTCAGGCCAGAATCTTATTACATGAGCAACCATAAATCTAACATTATATTTTTTGCATACCTCTATCATCTCATTTGCTTCTTCAACTGTTAAAGCAATTGGCTTTTCACATATAACATCTTTCCCATTTTCAGCCGCTTTGATAACATATTCTTTGTGTAAAAAAGTTGGCAGGCAGATATCAATAATCTGAATATCCTGCTTTTGAAAAATCTGCTGCGGGTCATAATATGGAATTGATTTAAATTTTTTTGCGAGTGATTTTGCTTTTTCTCCTCTTATATCAGCAATAGCAAGAATTTTTACATCTGGAAGTTGAGAATAAACTGTTGCATGCATATTCCCCATAAAACCTGCCCCAATTAACCCAACATTAATCATTTTTAACCTCCCCGTCAGAAATGTTAACTTTTAAATTAATTCTTCTTGATAAGAGATTTTACTTTCTACT
>CAZRDZ010000027.1:0-10034 GCA_964599135.1 uncultured bacterium | reverse complement strand
AAAATATACTCTACCCACATTTGCTATGGATATTCATTGAAAGAGATAAGTGCCTTTTTAGGAATTCACTATACTGCCGTTAGCAAAATATTAAAAAATAAAAACAGCAGGGAGAAATGACAAAATTCACGATTTAAAACCTGACCAGGCGGATAATTTATAATAGCAAAATGGGTTATTTATGTTTTACGAGGGAAGAAATAATATCTTTTAACTCTTTTTTATCGGCTGCGTTAAGACATTTCTTATCAAATTCAGGATACCGAGCAATTCGAGCAATATCTACTAATTTTTCCATAAGTAAATGCCGATTATCAGACGAATTGATTAAAACAAATACAATATGGACAATTTCATCACCAGGAAAAATAATCCCTGCTTTTGCTCTAACCAGAAGAATACTAAAAATATCTTTACCTTCAATCACAATGTGAGGTGCGGCTAAACCTTTCCTTACTATCGTTTTTGCTTTCTCTTCTCGCTCCAAAAATTTCCTTGATAATTCTTGAGCAGATATTTTTAATTCTTTCTCAAAAATGCTACAAACTTTTTCAAAAAAATCTTTTATTTTAAGTGGCTCCTCAATATCTAAGATTTTACTTTCATCAACAAAGGAATAAAATTCGTCTTTTATAAATCCATCTCTTTGAAGAACTATATCCTTTAATTCAGTAAGAAGGTTATCTGAATCTAATTCTTTATCTCTGGCTACCAATCTTTCCAGAACATATATAAGGGCTGAATGCTGACTGGCTCTCTTTTGTGCATAAACTTTATACCAAATAATTCCAAGTAGAATAAAAACTGTCATTAAAAAAACAATAAATGACCCCATTTCAATTAAAAGAAAAATTCCTCCAAGAATTCCAAAAATTTGAAGATATGGATAAAATGTAGCTCGAAATTTGGGATGATAACTTGAGATTTTACTTTCTCTGAATATAATCAGTGTTAAATTTGCAAATATATACATTAAAATTAAAATACCGGAGGCAATCTTTACCAATAGATCTAACTTTAAAAATAAAATAGATAAAATCATAAAAAAACCTGTGCAGAGAATAGCAATATAAGGCACTCTGAATTTTGAGCTTATTTTTTGAAAAATGGCAGGAATAAGTTTGTCTCTACTCATACCTAAAGGATACTTAGAAGCAGTCATAATTGCTGAATTTGCAGTAGAGATAAATGCTAAAAAAGCACCAACACTTATTACCATTTTAAAAATATTGCCGCCAAGAATTTCTGCTCCGTCAGAAATCGGAGTAAATGTTGCTTTTAAGTTTTCAGGTTCAGAAACACCTATGGTTACAAAAACAACCAGCGTATAAAAAATAGCAGTTACAACAATGGCAGAAATCATAGCTACCGGTAAATTTTTACCAGGATTCTTTGTCTCTTCCGCTAAAGCAACCACTTTGGTTAAACCTCCATAAGATATAAAAACAAAACTCGCTGTAGTAAAGATAGAACCTAATCCATTTACAAAAAACGGTGAGAAATTGGAAGGATTTATTGTTTTTAAGCCCAGTACAATATAAATCAGAAGTATTCCTAAAAGTCCTAAAACCAGAAATATTTGAGTCCTACCTGCTTTTTTTATACTTATTAAATTTAAAATAATAAAAAATAAACAACAAAAAAAAGCAATTAATTTTAAAGGGATCTTGGTTATTGCGATCAAATAAGCCCCCATACCTACAAGAGCAAATGCTCCTTTCAAACTCAAAGAAAGCCAAGTAGAAAAGCCAGCCACTGTTCCTAAAAGAGGACCGAACCCTCTCATAATATAAAAATAATCTCCTCCTGCTTTGGGCATCGCTGTGGTTAATTCTGCCATACTTAAAAGTGCAGGGATACATAAGAGCCCTGCTAAAATATAAGATAATATTACGGCAGGACCTGCTTTAGCAAAAGCCAATCCAGGAAGGATAAATAACCCGGAACTAATCATTGCACCGGTTGCAACACAAAAAACATCCAGAAAATTAAGTTCCTTCTTTAAGTTTTTTCCCATATAATTATTTATCTAATCTTCCGCTTTATACTTTAGAATAACTTAAACTCTCTGTCAAACAATAATCTACATAGAAAATCATAGGGGCAGGTTTTGAAATATAAGTTTTTTTATGATATTTTATTTTTATGAGCAGACCATTACGAATAGAATTTCCCGGAGCAGTGTATCATTTTACTTCACAAGGAAACGCCAGACAACCTGTTTTTCACAACAATTCTGACAGAATAAATTTTCTAACTCTTTTTTATTTGAACACAGGCAGAAAAAAAATTAAGAGGTAAAAAAATATACTCTACCCACATTTGCTATGGATATTCATTGAAAGAGAACGGAAAAAGGGAAAGTAGATACAGAGGATGAAATGGAAATAAAATATAGACCAATTGGTGTTATAAAAACTCCTTTTAAGGAGAAAAAAGGAACTCCAATTCAGCCAAAAGCAGCAAGAGGAGTAAAAGGAGTTGTTGAAGTTTTTGAAGAGTTTAAAGAGGGATTGAAAGACATTGATGGTTTTTCTCATATTATTTTGATATATCATTTTCATTTAAGCAAAAAATACTCTCTCCTTGTAAAGCCATATATGGATGATAATTTCCATGGGGTCTTTGCTACAAGAGCACCAGCAAGACCAAATAATATAGGTATTTCAATTGTTAAACTTTTAAAAATTGAAGATAATAAACTTTATATTGAAAATGTGGATATTATTGATGGAACCCCACTTCTTGATATTAAACCATATGTCCCTGAATTTGAAACAGAGGAGGAAATAAGAAAGGGATGGCTTGAGGAAAATGTGAAGAAACTGCCGAAGATGAAAGACGATGGAAGATTTTAATATGTATTTGAAGAACACATTTTTTAAGACAGATTTCTTTTGCCTAATTTAAAATCACCTTTATTTTACCGGAGCAGATTACTTTGATATATTATCCCCCTCTAACATTTTCCTAACTTTTTGCTTTAAATCGGGAAGTTCTTTTTTAATAATATACCACACAATTTCTAAACTAATGTCAAAATATCCGTGAGTAATTCTGTTTCTGAAATCTATTATGTCTTGCCAGGGTATACTGCTGTTTTCTTCTTTTACATCTTCTGGAATATTTCTTGCTGCTTCTCCAATTATTTCCAGATTCCTAATAACAGCATCAATTGTTTTACTATCACTTCTAAAAATTTCAAACTTTTTTTCCTCAATATATCTTTCAACTTTTTCTATACATTCCAGAATATCTTCTAAAAAAAGTTTCCAGTTTCTTTTAAACATAATGCATTTCCTTCATTATATATTTTTTCCTATTTGGTTTAATCGCATCTGGAGTTACTAAATCTACTTTTGAATTCAAGAGTTCCTCTAAGAATCTAGCAAGTCTAAAAAACTCAAAACCAACCGGTTCTTTAAATTCTACCAGAATATCTATATCACTTTTTGCTGTCTGCTCGCCCCTAACATAAGAACCAAAAATAGCAATTCTTTTTACCTTAAATCTCTTCTCTAACTCCTCTCTGTGTTGATTTAATATCTTTTTTATTTTCTCTAAATCTCTCATTTTTTTGCCAATCAAAATGTCTCAAGATTAAAAATTCCATTTGAGATATTATACAATAAATCATAGCGGAATCAAATTACTCGCAGAAAAGGTATTATTTTATTTTGAGTTTTTTTATTGTTTCTTTGACATTTTTTATTCTTGCTTCAACATCAGGATGATTCTTTAAAAATACAGGGATTATTGCTGGGTTTTTCTCTTCAATTTTCTTCAATTTATAAAAAAACTTTATCATACCTTCTGGATTATAACCTGCTCTAAAAGCATAAGTTGCTCCAAGAGAATCTGCTCTCAATTCTTCTTCCCTGCTGTATTTTAGTATTGTTAATGTAAAAACAGCATCAACTGATTTTTGAATTGCTACTGACCTTGTTTTGCTTGAAAGGATTGTTGCCGGTATTGAATATAGGATTTGTGCCTGTAATCTATGGACACCATCCCTTGCACATATATGAGCAATTTCGTGTCCGATAATGCAGGCAAGTTCATCATCTGAATCAATTTTTTTCAGAAGTCCTGTATAAACATAAACAAAACCACCTGGAATTGAAAAAGCATTTATTTCTTTTCCTTTTATTACTCTAAAAGTATATTTTAAATTTGGTCTATCACAGACATTTGCTATTTTCTGGCCGATTTTTTCAACTCTTTCAGGGGTTGGAATAATTTTAAAGTCCTTCTGTATCTTTTTATCTATTGCTATTCCCATATCAATTTCATCTTTTTCAGTGTATAATGTGTATTCTTCTTTTTTGGTAACTGGATTATAAAAAGTAGCACATCCACTAAAAAGAAAAACGAGCACAAAAGTAAATATAAAAAAACTCTTTTTCATTTCTTTATCCCTATTTTCTTGTATTCCACACTTACTTCCTATTTCCCAATACAAAAGTTTGAAAATATTTTTTCCAGTATTTCATCATTATACTTTCTTCCTGTTAGGTAATCAATCTCGTTTATTGCTTCTCTTAAGCACTCAACAGTTATTTCAGGTGTTAAATTATTTTTTATTGAAACAAGACAATCATTAAGTGCTTTTTTTAGTTTTCTTATAAGATTTTCTTCTCTTAAATTAAGATATATTTCTCCATCAGATTTTCTCTTCCCTTTTTCAATAATTTTAAAAATTTTTTCCTTCAACTCTTCAATGCCATTCCCATTCTTTGCTGAAACCATAACTATTTTTTCAATATCAAAATCTTTTTTCAGGTGTTCAATATTTACTTTTAAAGGAAGGTCTATTTTATTAACCGCAATGATATATTCCTTTCCATTTATATTTTCAAGCAATTTTTCATCATCCTTCTTCAACTTCTGACTTCCATCAATAACAACTATATTTATTTCTGCTTTTTTCATCCATTCTATCGCTTTTTCAACCCCCATTTTTTCTATTTTCCCTTTTGTTTTTCTTATCCCTGCAGTATCAATTATTTTTACAGGTATTCCCTTTATGTTTATAACTTCCTGAATTATATCTCTTGTTGTCCCTGGAATTTCACTTACAATTGCTCTTTCTTCTTCTATCAATTTATTAAGTAAACTTGATTTACCAACATTTGTTCTTCCGACTATTGCTGCTTTAACTCCTTCAAATAGTAATTTCCCCCTTCTTGCAGATGAAAGAATATCTTCAACTTCTTTTAAAATTTCTCTGATTTTCCCTTCGCATTCAATTTCAATTCTTTCAGTATCTTCTTCCTCCGGGAAATCAATAGTTGCTTCAAAATTTACAAGGATATTGATAATTTTTTCTCTTATCTGATTTAATTTTTTTGAAAAATTTCCTTCAAGTTTACTTAAAGCAATTTCAAGTCCCTTTTCTGTCTGGCTGTTTATAATTTCAAGAACGCTTTCTGCCTGTGATAAATCAATTCTTCCATTAAGAAATGCTCTCATTGTAAACTCACCAGGGCTGGCAAGACGGGCTCCCATTTTAATACATAAATTTAAAACCTCTTTTAAAGGAATAATCCCGCCGTGACATCCAATTTCTGCCATATCTTCTCTTGTATAACTTTTAGGTGCTTTCATAATAGTAAGCAGAACTTCATCAATTATTCTCCCATTTTCTATTATGTGGCCATAATGAACTGTATGAGAAGGTATTTTTTCAATTTTTATTTTTTTCCTTTTTCCGGTAATCTTCCCGGGAGTAAATATCTTTTCAATAATTTTATATGTATCAGGACCACTCAATCTCACTATTCCTATTCCGCTTACTCCAGGAGGGGTAGAAATTGCGCATATTGTATCCAGTTTCATACTTTTTATTTTACCTTTTCTTTACCTTTTTGACCAAACCCGGTTTGGGCAAAATGAAATTTTGCTTTGAGCAAAGTTGCAGTGGTAAAATATAAAAATGGGAGAGATAAAAAAACCTTTACCTGTGAAAGTTTTCTGCGGTTTGATTTACAGAGATGATAAGTTAATTTTAGAAGTTGAGAAAAAACTTTCAGAAAAATGGGGAGATATTGATTTAGAGGCAGGTCCTTTTCCTTTTAATTTTACTGATTACTACACAGAAGAAATGGGAGAAAACTTAAAAAGGAGTTTCATATCTTTTTCTGAATTAGTTATTCCTGAAAAATTATGGGAATGGAAAATTTTTACAAATAGAATAGAGGATGAATTTTCAAGTAATGGGAAAAGAAGAGTAAATATTGACCCTGGATATATTGACTTTTCAAAAGTTATTCTTTTATCTACAAAAGATTTTTATCATAGAATTTATCTTGGTGAAGGAATATATGCAGAGGTAACGATGCATTTCAGTAAGGGAAAATATCATTTTTTCCATTGGACATATCCTGATTACCAGACAGGAAATTATTTAAAATTTTTTGAAAATTTAAGAAGGACTTATTCAAAACAGATTAAAGATGAAAATGTGGATTAGAATTTTAATTGATGCAGTAATTATAATTTTTGTTTTAACTATAATTTTTGGCTGGAGAGCAATTATTCCTCCAAGGATGCCAATAGGACTTATCCCTTCTGACCTTGGACTTCCATTTGAAGATATTGAGATAAAAACAGAAGATGGGAAGAAATTGAATGGCTGGCTGATTTATTCTCCTGAAAGTGCATCTATTATAATATGCCTTCATGGTTATCCTGCCAACAGGTCAGATATTTTACCTGTTGTTTCTTTTCTTTATCCATCATTTTCTCTTCTCCTTTTTGATTTCAGAGGTCACGGAGAAAGTGAAGGGAAAGTTGTTTATTTTGGATTAAAGGAATATCTTGATGTAAAGGGAGCAATTGATTTCCTCAAAGAAAATGAAAAAACAAAGAATTTGAAGATTGGAGTGTGGGGATATTCACTTGGTGCTTCTGTTGGGATTATATCTGCTTCAAAATATAAAGAGATAAAATGCCTTGTTTCTGATTCATCTTTTGCAAATTTCCCCGATATGATAACTCATTACTATAAAAACTTTGGACCTTTAAAATATGTCTTTTCTTCTCTTTCAAAACTTCTCGGTCGGTTTATTTTAAGAAGCGATTTTATGAAAAACAGTCCTGAAAATTATATTGATAGGGTTGATTGTCCTGTTCTTATAATTCATTCAAGAAAAGATGATTTTGTCCCTTTTTCTCATGCTGAAAAATTGTATAATAAAGCAACAGGGAAGAAAGAACTTTTTGTCCTTGAAGGTTCTCATACTGATTTTGATACCAGATATAATGAGGAATATAGAAAAAAAGTTAAGGAGTTTTTTAATAAATATCTAAAAGGAGAAAAAAATGAAGGACTTTGAACTTTTTGTAAGACATCCTGAAAATCCAATTATAAAACCAGAAGATATTCCCTATCCTGTAAATGCAGTTTTCAACCCGGGGGCTATTGAATTTGATGGAATGATTTACCTTTTGTGCAGAATGGAAACAAAAGAAGGTTTTTCACACCTTACTCTATGTAAAAGTTCTGACGGGTTTTCTAACTGGGAGATTTCTGAAAAACCAACATTGGAACCAGATAAAAAACATAGTGAAGAAAAATGGGGACTTGAAGATGCGAGAATTGTATATATGGAAGATATGGGAAAGTATGCAATAACTTATGTTTCTTTTTCTCCAGGTGGTCCTCTCATCTCTTTAATTTTAACAGATGACTTTAAAAATTTTGAAAGGGAAGGACCACTTGTTCCCCCTGAAGATAAAGATGGTTGTCTTTTCCCAAGGAAATTTAAAGATGGATATGCCTTAATTCATCGTCCTATAATAAGGGGAGAAGGACATATCTGGATTTCATTTTCAAAAGACCTCCAGTACTGGGGAAAGCATAAAATATTACTTCCTGTAAGACCAGGTATGTGGGATTGTCACAGAATTGGGCTTGGTACTCCACCGATAGAAACAGAAGAAGGATGGCTTATAATTTATCATGGAATAAGATATGCCGCCTCAACTGCTATTTATAGAGTTGGGCTTGCTCTTCTGGACCTTGATAATCCAGAAAAAGTTATAAGAAGAAGTAAAGAATGGGTTTTTGCTCCTGAAATGTATTATGAAAGAGTTGGGAATGCAGTAAATGTTGTTTTTCCGACAGGAGCGATATATAGAAAGGAAGAAGGGAAATTGATTGTTTATTATGGAGCGGCAGATACAAGTACCTGTGTTTGTTTTGGAGATATGAAAGAAATTCTTGAATTTTTAAAAAAGGAAAAGAACGGAATCTGATATGATATTTCTAAAAATTCTCCCAATTTTTTTAATAATTCTTCTGGGTTTTTTTGCACGAAAAAAAGGTTTTATAGGACCCTCAACCATAAAGGAAATATCTGTCTCAATTACAAAGTTTTTTTATCCTGCTTTAATTTTTTCATCCTTTCTAAAAAACTTCAATGCAGATGAGTTAATTGATGGATGGCAACTTCCTCTCGGGACATTTATTCTTATGTTTTCAGGATATATAACAGGAATTCTTGTCTCAAAATTTTTAAGGTTTAAAAATGATAAAGAAAAAGATACTTTTAGATTTCAATGCACAATTAACAATTATTCCTTTTTGCCGATGACTGTAATAATTGTGCTTTTAGGAGAAAAAAGAATACCTGAATTAATACTTTCAACATTTGGTTCAGAAATTTCTGTCTGGACTTTTGGTATTCTTGCTCTTACAGGAAATAGAATAAAAAAGGATAGTTTCAAAAATCTTTTAAGTGTGCCTATGATTACAATTTTACTTTCGGTTTTACTGATTTTCCTTAGAGATAAAACAGGGATTTCTGTTGAGAATGAATATTTAAAAATTTTTTTCTCTTCAATTTTAATATCAATTGACCTTCTCGGAAAAATAACAGTCCCTCTTGCCATATTTATTGCTGGGTGCAGAATGGGAGATATAAAATTAAAAGGGATTGTCAATTTAAAGAATATCGTCCTTGTTTTTCTGAGGTTGTTTTTAATTCCTGCTTTTGCTATTTTACTTTTCAATATTTCAGGATTTGATAAAGATGTTAGAGTAATTTTGAATATTGTTGCTATTATGCCAACAGCAATTGCAAGTATTGTTTTAAGTGAGGCATATGGAGCAGATGCAGAATATGCTGCTACTACCACTTTACTTACTCATTTAGTTTCTTTCTTTACAATTCCTCTCTGGCTCACCTTTTTCTAACGAGGTCCGACCTCGAAAGGGATTGGAGGATAAGGGATTCGAACCCTTGACCCCCAGACTGCCAGCCTGGTGCTCTCCCAGCTGAGCTAATCCCCCATTTAGATTTATTATAATTTTTGTTTCTTTTGGTGTCAATGAGGACTGTGAATGTAAAAAACTTTTATTTTTCCACCTTCTCCAGTTGTTTTTCTTTATTCCCGGACACATCTACTTTATAAAATCTGCTGCTTTCAGGCAATACAAGATAAAATTTAGTTGTATAATCAATTTCTGCTTTAACATTTTTCATACTGCATTCAAGGATATGTCCTCCTGCTTTTCTGTCTTCTGTGATAAAATGCAGATGGTATCCAGGAACATTTAAACCCTTTACAAAAGAAGGGCATCTGAAACCAACGATTGTCCCCTTTACATTATGAAAAGTAAATATTGACTGTTTTTTTACAACTTCCACAAGAGGCGGGTATGGTTTTTTCTGTCTCGGGACGCTTCTTGTTTTTATATATTCAAAATTCCCTTCTATTTTTATAGCATAAAAAATATTTTTTGATGGTAATCTTTCATCAATGAGCTTTTTAAGTGCTTCATAATTTTTCACTTTATCAATTATGAAAATTTTGTCTGGTTTAAAAAAAGTCACAACTGCAAATGGTGTTTTCATTGAAGAGGAAACAGGATAAGCAATTCCATCTGTTTTTATCTGGTAAAACTTCCCATCAACAGCCACCATCTCTCCGTCAAGTGCATTAAAAGTCCCAAGGCCAAAATCGCCATACTTTTTCAATTCTCCAAAAGTTTCCTCTCCATCATATATTCCTTCCAGAAGGGCATTTAT
>CAZRDZ010000026.1:0-10117 GCA_964599135.1 uncultured bacterium | reverse complement strand
TTTCTTAAAAGAATTGCAGTTGTTACAGAACCAACACCTCCCGGAACAGGTGTGATTAAACTTGCTTTCTCTTTCGCTTTTTCAAATTCAACATCTCCAACAATTTTATCTCCCACTCTGTTTATACCGACATCAATAACAATTGCTCCTTCTTTTATCCACTCACCAGGAATTAAATTTGCTTTACCAACTGCAACTATTAAAATTTCTGCTCTTTCCACATGCATTCTTAAATTTCCTGCATCAGAAGTTCCGATATGGCATATTGAAACAGTTGCAAATTCATTAACAAGTAAAAGTGCAACAGGTTTTCCAACAATATCAGAATGACCAACCATCACAACTTCTTTCCCATAAAGGTCCACACCTGTTGTATCAATAATTTCCTTTACTGCAAGAGCAGTACAGGGAGCAAGAAATGGTTTGCCATAAAAAATCCATCCTAAATTTGCAGGATTAACTCCTTCAACATCCTTTAATGGAGAAATTTTTGACTGGATTTTTTTCACATCTATACCAGAAGGAAGAGGAAGTTGGAGTATTATACCTGTGGTTTTGTCATCATTATTCAACTTTTCAATACAATTTATTATTTCCTTTTCTGATGAATTTTCAGGCAATTGTTCTAAACTATATTCAATTCCAACCTTTTCGCAATTTTTTCTCTGCTGTTTTATATAGACACTACTGGCAGGATTTTCTCCAACAGATACAGCAACAAGTTCTGGATAAATTCCATCTCTTTTTAATACATCAATTTCTCTTTTTACATCTTCTCTTATTCTTTTTGCAATTGCTTTTCCGTCAATAATTTCACCCATATTATCCCCCTATTTTATTCAAAGTATAACAATAAACTTCTTCTCCATTCTTTTCCAAGTCTTTTTCAATTTTATTGAGTTCTTCCATCATATTTACATAATCTCCTTTTTCTGAAAGATATTTTAAGTTAATAAGAATATTCAATTTTGCTCCTTTAAAAGCAGAAATTCCAAGTAAAGCAACAATCCCTGCATCTGAAACTAAATACTTATTTCCATATTTTGCAGCAAAATTAGAATATTCAATTACCTCTCTCATATATTCACATATTTTTTTATGAATTTCAATGGATTTTTTAAGATATTCCTGCTGTTTTTCTTTATCATTTCTATTGATATGTATCATTTTATAAATTCTGCTGTCTTCTTCAATAAATCTCATAACTTCTTTCTTTATTTCATCATTTCTCTTCTTAATTTTCTGAAAATCACTTTCGTATTCTCTATATTTCTCTTTCCCGATAGTAAAATTAACCACCATCTCAAGCAAAGAGCAACTTAAAGAAGCAACAAGAGCAACAACACTTCCTCCTCCTGGGGCAGGCGATTTTGATGAAGTTTCTTCAATATATTTTCTCAAACTTTCTGAAAGAAAATCAAAATCCATTATGGAACTCCTTCAGATTTCTGTATTTTTCATAATTTTCTTCCCATTCAGATGTATTTTCTGGATGAAATATTATAAGGGGAAAAGAACTTCTAACAATTTCTCTTAATTGTGAAACATCTGATATTTCTTTTTCACCTATTGCCTGAACAAGTAAGTTGCCAGTAGCAGTTGCTTCTGACGGTCCTGTTATAACTACTTTTCTTATAGATGAGGCAGCAAATTGTGAAAGAAGTTTATTTTTACTTCCTCCTCCAACAATATATACAACATCAATTTTGTTTTCAATTGTCTCTTCAAGGTTTTCAATATTATATCTATACTCCATTGCTAAACTTTCAAGAATAACCCTTACAATCTGACCAATATCTTCTGGAACTTTCTGCTCTGTTTTCTTACAGTAATTTTTGATTTTTTCAGGCATATTCCCGGGAAGAAGGAATTGTTTATCATCAACATCAATAAAAGAATAAAACGGTTCTGCCTTTGAAGCCATTTCAGTAAGAGTAGAATAATCAAAACTTTTCCCTTCTTTTTCCCAGTATCTTTTGCATTCCTGCAGTATCCATAATCCCATAATATTTTTCAGGAACCTAATACTTCCACCATATCCGCCCTCATTTGTAAAATTATAGTTAAAACTTTTTTCATTTATAACTGGTTCTGGAATTTCAACTCCAAGTAAAGACCATGTTCCAGAAGAAATATAAGCCCATCTTTCTTCCTTTGCTGGAACAGAAACAACAGCAGAGGCAGTATCATGAGAACAAACAGCATAAACATTTATCTCAGATGTTCCAATTTCCTCTGAAATATTCTTCTCTATTTTTCCAATAAAACTTCCTGGTGATATAACCTCTGGAAGAATATTCACAGGTAAACCAAGTTTTTCCATAATATCATAGTTCCAGTTTCCTCTTGGTGCTTCTGGCTGTCCATCAAGAAGAGAATTATAAATCTGGGAAGTTGTGGCAATTGTATATTCTGAAAACTTTTCACCAGTCAGAAAAAAATTAAAAAGGTCTGGCATAAAAAGGATTTTCTCTGTTGAATTTATAATATAAGGGAACTCTTTTTTTGTGGCATAAAGTTGATAAAGGGTATTTATTGGCATAAATTGAATACCTGTTTTTTCAAAAATTTCTCTTTCAGGAATAATGTTAAAAACCTCTTCCATAATTCCATCAGTTCTCCTGTCTCTATAATGGAAAGGATTTGTTAATAAAAGATTGCCTTTTCCAATAAATCCACAGTCAACTCCCCATGTTGTTATACCCACTCCATTTATTTCTCCTTCAGCGGTTGCCTTTCTTAAAATAATTTTTATTTCATCAAATATTTTTAAAACATCCCAGAAAATATGAGAAAAAACTTTTGTATTGTAAGTGGGAAATCTGTGAATTTCTTTTATCTGAATTTTTTCACCATTAAATTCACCAATTATACCTCTTCCTGATTCTGCTCCAAGGTCAACAGCAACATATTTTTTTATTATTTCCATATGAATAAATTTTATTTATTAACAAAGAGGTGTCAAATTAAATGCGTGAGTTCACTTTTTGGAAGGAGTTCATTTTTAAAGATAATTATTTTAAATTAAGTTTTCCTCTATCATTTTTTCCGCAATCTGAATTGTATTCAGTGCTGCTCCTTTTCTTATATTATCGGATACAACCCACATATCAACTGCATTTTCAATTGCTGGATTTTTTCTTATTCTTCCAACAAAAACCTCATCTTTCCCGGAAGCAAAAACTGGAGTTGGATAAAACGATTCTTCAGGTCTGTCCATCAAAATAATCCCTGGAAATTCATTAAGAATTTCTTTTACTTTATCAATATTAATTTCTTCTTCAAATTCACAGGTAATACTTTCAGAATGTCCATTGAAAACAGGAACTCTAACACAGGTAGCAGAAATTTTAAGTTTTTCTTCACAAAGTATCTTCCTTGTTTCTTTTATCATCTTTACTTCTTCAGTAAAATATCCTGGAAACTCATCTGATAAACTCCCAATTTCAGGGATTACATTCCCAAAAATCTGATGAGGATATACATTTTTTTCAATCTCTCCTCCTCCTGCATAACTTTTTACCTGTTTTTCAAGTTCTTCAACTGCTTTCCTTCCTGTTCCAGAAACTGCCTGATATGTTGATACAATAATTCTTTTAATTTTAAATTCTTTATATAATGGATAAACAGCCATAACCATCTGAATTGTTGAACAGTTTGGATTTGCTATAAATCCCTGGTGATTTTTTAAATGTTCTGGATTAACTTCAGGTATAATAAGTGGGACTCTTTCATCCATTCTAAAATCAGAACCATTATCAATCACTATACATCCTTTTTTAACTGCCTCCCATCCAAATAATTTACTTGCACCTTTTTCTCCTTCTGTCCCTGCAAAAAATGCAATATCAATTCCATCAAAAGAAGAAATTTCTGTTTTTTCAATTTTAAATTTTCTTCCTGCAATTTCCTCTTCTCTTTCGTGTGTTGCAAGTATTCTTAAATTCTCCATTGGGAAATTTCTTTCAAATAGGATTTCAACCATTTTCTTCCCAACCATACCTGCACCAACAACAGCAACATTATATTTCTTCATAAATCCTCCTGTTCCTGATAATTGAATTACCAACTACCGCCGCCAGATATGCTTTTATAATATCAAAAGGAATAAAGGGAATCGCCCCGAGAAGAAAAGTTTTGTAAATACCAATTTTAAGAAATAAAGAAAGATAGAGACAGCCAAAAAAGTAAATAATGAATAAACTACAAAGCATAATTAAAAAAGAGTAAGTTTTATTTTTCTTAAGATTAAAAAATTTTCCTATAAAATATGCTGAAAAAATAAAACCAATTATATACCCATTTGTAGGTCTCAAAATTCCTGCTCCACTTCCATAAAACCAACCAATTCCTGAAACTCCAAAAATAAAATAAAAAAACTGTGAAAGAGCAGCAAAGTTTCTCCCGAGTAAAACTCCTGAAAGTAAAACAGTAAATACCTGAAAAGTTAAAGGGACAGGAGTAAAAGGCAATTTAATATAAATCTGGGCTGAAATACCTGTAAGAAGCGCAAAGAAAACAGACAGGGATATTTTCCCGGCAAGAGAAAAATTCCTTACTTTTTCATAATAAACATCCCACATTAAATCCCATTTTTTTACCATTTCTTTCATCTTAACTCCTTTTTGGTTTATAATTTTACACTATGAATGAGAAAAAAGAAAGGATATTAAAGAAGAAGTTTTTTGAAAGGGAACCAGATAAGGTAGCGAAAGAACTTCCTGGTAAAAAGTTTGTAAGAAAAATAAAAGATAAAACTCTTTCAGGAATTATAGTTGAAACAGAAGCATATTTTGGAGAAGATGACCCTGCAAGCAGAGCATACAGAAAAAAAAGTGCTTTATTCTACAATAAAATGGCTTCAAAACCTGGAACACTTCTTATATATATGGTCCACAATAACTATCTTTTGAATATTATTTCTCACAAAAATGGAGAAGTTGGAGCAGTTCTTATAAGGGCTGTTGAACCATTAGAGGGGATTGATATTATGAAAAAACAGAGAAAAAGAGAAAAAATTAAAGAACTTGCTTCAGGACCAGGGAAATTTACTCAGAGTTTTAAAATTGATAAAAAGCAGGATGGAATTGATATTACAAAAGGAGAAGAAATTTATATAGTTGACGAAAATAAAAAAGTTAAAATCAGGAGTTCAAAGAGAATTGGAGTTAAGAAAGATATGAAAAGAAACTTAAGATTTTTCATAGATGGCAATGAATTTGTTTCAAAAAAATAATTTACCTCAATGTGCCTGTAAGTTGCTTCCCATAGGAGAGTAGATAAATAAAAGAAGCCATTTGATACCTGTTTCATATTCTTTTAAAATTCCCTTCTAACCTTTTCCCATAAGGAAGAAAGCAGAAAAATTTTGAAAATTTTTAATTTTGCTATATATCATTTACGAGAGTATACAATGATAAATTCTGGCAGGCACAAAAGGAGTTAGAGATTTAAAAGGAGATGAAACATAAGGATAAAAACAAAGAATAATGGTCGTGTAGCAAGAACCCGGTTCTAACAGAAGACATCAGGGAAAAACAGATTGAGGAAAGATTAAAAAGCATAAGAACTGATATTGAAAATATAGCGAAAGTTATTTCTGAAAATACTGTTAAAAGTGAGGAAGAAATTATAAAATGAGTGAGGGAACAACATTAAATTCTGAAGGGGGAAAAATGGGAACTTGTGGATGAAATAAGCCCTGTTCTTTTCCCTTATGGAAGCGAAATTATTTTACAAACAATTTTAATCAACTTCTCAACCACCCAAAAATAACAAAAATTTTTCTTTAAAAAATCAGTAGAAAAAAATTAAAGAAAGGAAGGTGCTTATAAAAAGATAAGGGATAGAATATTTGTGAAAAATTTTTAATACTTTAATATCTTTTGAAAGCCGTAAAGCAATTAAATTAGCAAAGGAACTGAAAATAATTCCATTACCACCTACATTTACTCCATATGCAATTGGCTTATAAAGGTTAGAAAATTTTGAAATGACAATCGTAGCAGGGACATTACTCATTATTTGAGAAAGGAAAACTGAAGATAAAAAGGAATTTTTATAAGAACTGGATAAATTCAAACTTAAAAATAATCTTGATATAAAAGATAACTCTGAAAGAAAATGAAAAACAAGAAAAACACCTGCAAAAAAAACTGGCAATTTCCAGTCAGTCCTCAAAACTACTTTTTTCCAGAATATCAAATAGAGAAAAAACAGAGGAAAAACCATAAAAATAAAATCCCGCTCAATTGAAATAGTAAAAACTATAAGAGCAAAAATGGAAAAAATTAAAAGGTCTTTTGAACATTTTTCTTCAATTTTCTCTTCCTCAAAAATTATCTTCTTCTTTTTAAAACTTAAAAAAATAAATCCAAGCAAAACAAAAATTAGCAGAAAAAACAGAGGCAACATCACAAAAACAAACTTTATAAACGATATACCCCAGAGATGCCACAAGAATAAATTCTGAGGGTTACCTATGGGAGTTAAAGAAGAACCAACATTAACTCCTATTGCTTCAAAAATAATCAAAACTGATGTTTTCTCTCTGAGGTATTTTTTAAAGAATAGTGTTAGGGGAATTACAATAAAAAGAGCAATGTCATTTGTAAGAAAAGTTGAAAGAAAAACTGAAACTAAAACCATAAATAAAGATATTCCCCTTTCTGTTTTATACCTTTTAATTATACTTCTGGTAAGAGACGAAAAATATCCACTCTCCCTCATCCCTGTTGTAATAATAAGAAGCCCCGTAAGAGAAATAATCGTCTTTATCCCCGAAGAAACAAAAAAACCGCCCTCCCTGAAACCAGGAATAAAAAATCTCATACCTGTTTCCCTTTTACTTTTTTATAATATAAAAATTTTTTAAAGGATATCACACAATAAACAAAGAGAGAAATACACAAAGTAATAAACTATTTTAAAATCATAAAGTCAAAATTGAAAAAGGAGTGGAAATGAATATCAAAAAAATTTTCTGCCAGATAGGGCTGGTAATTCTTTCTTCCGGTCTTATTTCTACAAATGCGTATTCTGCAGGAAAATATGAGAAATTCAGAGAGGAAAATCAATCTTCTTATGAATTTCCCTCTTCCCCGTTTGGAGTTGCATTTGGAGAAGGGTATCACGGCGAAATCTTTATGGATGATATCCGCAATCTCGGAGTGAGAAGAACAAAAATTTCTCTTAGATGGAATGAAATTGAACCAGGACCAGGTGTTTACAGGTGGAAAAAAGTGGATGCTTATGTAAACCAATTAAAAGATGGGGATAAAGCACTGCTTAATGTCTTTACAGTCGGCTGGGGAACAAATAATGAGTCATATAAAGGAGCAACTCTTAAAAATGAAGAATGCAAAAGGTTATACAGAGAATTCATTGTAAAACTGGTTAAGAGAACAAAAGGGAAAATCACTTACTGGCAGAGAGACACAGAACCTGCTTCTCCAAGGCACTGGCCTGCAGATAAAGCAAAAGAATATGTGGAAACACAGAAGATTTTTTATCAGGCAGTAAAGTCAGTCCAGCCAGATGCAATCGTTGTTGGTGTTAATGCCAATGGGTCATTCAATAAAATGGGACAGCACTCATATTCTTTCTTTTTCAACTACATAATAAAAAATATGAGAGATTACTATGATGTTCTTGATGTCAGATTATATGAAGATTTATACACTATCCAAGATAGAGTTTCCTGGTTTAGAAACAAAATGAGACAGTATGGATATGAAAAACCAATTATCTGTACAGAATTCGGAGGTCCAGACCCGAGAGCATTATCAGGAAGTCCATTCCAGAAACTCCTTAAAAAAATCAGAGATGCCTGCGGTAAAACTTCCAATCCCGAAGGTTTTTTTAGATGTGCCAGAAACTGGATGAAATCACACAGAGACGAGATTGACCCAAGATTAAAAATGTTTTTCCCCTCTGCCACACCAGACCAGGAAGCAAAACGGGAAAAAATACACTGCCACGATATAGTTCAAAGACATATAGTCGCCTATTCCTCAGGTGTGAAGGCATCCTGGTGGTGGAATCTGCAATCCGCCGGGAAAGACCTTATTTTCGGGAAAATGCGGCTTATGGAATTTCCTGATACAAAATTTCCCTCTTATTACTGCTTCAAAAGAATGGTAAGCAAACTGGGAAACATCTCCTCCATTCAGAAAATTGGCCTTCCAGACGAAAGCATATACTTTTACAGAATAAAGAGAGCAGACAATACAACAATTTATGTTGCCTGGCACAGAGAAAAAGGAGTTGATTTTTACAATGCAGAAGAAGCCCCACCAGTTATGGTATCTTTTAAAGTCGGATTTAAAAGAGCGAAAATTACCGATATTTTTGGAAATGAAAAGACAGAACTTACAAAAAACGGAATTTTAAAATTAAATCTTTCTGACACCCCTGTTTACATTGAAGAAGAAATATAAAAATGGTTTTCTAAAATTTATTTATAGCATATAAAAAGATTTTACCATCACTGAATTTTTCAGTTTTCCCCATTTTTTTCAATTCTTTTTTAAGCCATTCCATATCAACAACTGTGTATTCATCAGGAGAATGCGGGAACCCTCTCACAGATATATCAAAAGAATTATCTCCATAAGTTAGAGCAGTAGCATCTGCCTTTTCAATTTTCATTTTCTCCATTTCAATAAGGTCAGCGTGTTCTTCCTTTACCTTTTCAACAAGTTTCTCATCTATATTAACAGTTATAACAACACAATTGAATTTCTCCACTGCTATCCGTCCAGGAGAACCCACCCCGAAATCAAGTATATTTTTTCCTTTAATTTTTATTTCCTCTATTTCAAGCATTCTCTCCCTGTCAATTTCCATTCTAACCCCCGCGGTTAAACTTCCTGATAAGAAAAACTATTATAAAAACCCAGACAAGAACAACAAAGACACTTCCTGCTATTTTCAACTTTCCATCAACCGGTTCAGAAACTGCTCTTTTTTTACAGTCATCCCAGACATCATCAGGAATCATTTTAACTGTAAAGTAAATCCCTGCTGAAAGAATAACTAAATCATCAAAATACCCAATAACAGGTATAAACTCTGGAATTAAATCAAGAGGACTTACAACATATCCCACAACGGCAACAATGAAAATTTTTGCATACAATGGAACTCTCGGGTCTTTATATGCCAGATAAAGAGCATAAGTATTCCTTTTAAGTTGTTCTACCCTCTTTTTTAAAAAACTTGCTACTCTCATTTCTTCACCTTTTCAATCACTTTTTTTACTTCACTTTTTCTTACTGGCTGTATCCCTTTTCTATAAAACTGTAAACTCCCTGCAACAATTGATTCCTTTACAGTTTCTTTTATTCCCTTTCCAGATACAATTCCATATATTATATAATCTGATTTTTCCCTTTTTTATCAACTGAAATTATAGTTTCATTTATTTTTCCTTCCCAAGTTTCTTTAAAGTTGAAAGTGGTCCATAAACAACAATTCTATCATCAGGAAGAAGTTTTTCATTTCTATCCGGGGTATGTATCCATTTACCTTCTCTCTCAATTCCAAGAATAATTACTCCCCTTTTTCTCAAATCCAGTTTTCCAATTTCTTTCTCTGCAAACTCAGAGTCCTTCCTAACAG
The DNA here is from genome assembly GCA_964599135.1 of uncultured bacterium. Taxonomy (GTDB): domain Bacteria; phylum Ratteibacteria; class UBA8468; order B48-G9; family JAFGKM01; genus JAGGVW01. Next base: position 496 of record CAZRDZ010000026.1, on the reverse strand, counting down.
AAATTCTTACAAGCCCATAACCTTCAAGAAAATGTAAAAGGTCTTCAGTCAATCCTTCTTCAAATTCAGGGAATTTTATAAGTTTCTTTCTTATAAATTCTTCCCACTTTTTCATAAGTTTTCTATGTCTGGTGAGCCGATGAATTAAGTAAATTCCCCCTATGAGAAAAATTGCATTTATTGAAAGCTGGTATCCTTTTGTTGTTATAAGAGAAGAGGTAGCAGTGACAATAACTGTAACAATTCCTGCATGTCCAAGTATCATCAACCAACTTATAATTTTCCTTCTTGTAGGATGATTAACAACTAATTCTGCTTCCCTTGTTGTAAAACCAGTCCCGGTAAATGCTGATAATGCCTGAAACCTCGCCCTTTCTTCATCCATCCCTGTCATTCTTAATGCAATCCCCCCTGCCCTCACTATAAGATATGAAACAAAAACAACAAGAAGTGTCGGGATTAACATATAAATTCCACTCATAATTAACTCCTTTTT
>CAZRDZ010000025.1:0-10200 GCA_964599135.1 uncultured bacterium | reverse complement strand
CACCACTGATAAGGACCTTCTTTAGCGACTTGTTGGTTTTTCTTTATAATTCCTGATGCAAAAGTTCTAAAAAATTCTCCCACCATTACTATTAAAAAACCTATTAGAATCTTAAGCATACTCCCTTTACCGAAAAAAGCAATTATCAAATAGAAAAGCCATCCAAATGTTGTTCTTTTCTTTAAAATTTTATCAATTCTATTTTGCCCCATACAAAAAGTTCCTTTCCTCTTATTATTAATATACCTTCAATAAATGGAAAATCATTAATTTCTCTTTCAATAAGTTCTTTATCAATTTTACCTTTAATAAGGTTTCCAAAGTAAGTTGCTGCTCCATCTGAAAAAGCAGAAGAATTTGAAATAACTGTTACTGCATCAGCATCTCCATAACTGAAAGAGTGTCCAACTGTTCCACTTGATGTTGCAATACCAACTGGATTTTCTCTTTTGATTTTTATACCTATTTTCATTGAAAAAGGGGATTTGCCAGCATATATCCCTATTTTAACTTCATTCTTCAAATTCAGAAAAATATCTCCACCATTTTCAATAAAAATCTCTTCTGACAGAGGTAAAAATTTTCTCCCTATGATTTCTGCAATTGCTCCTGCAACAGAAGCCATTGGTCCTGTTTTTGTAAGTTTTGAAGAAAGTGACATAAGTTTTATAATTTCTTCATTACTTTCAACTTCAACAGGAGAAAAAGAAAAATAAAATTCTGGATGAATTTTTATGTATCTTTCTAAGATTTCTCGCTGTTTCTTAACTTCTTCTTCAATTTCTTTTTTTAAGTTCTTTTCAGCAAAAACAAGAATGTCTGTTTCTTTTACTTTAACAACAAATTTTTTAAGGTTTTCAACTTTTATTAAATTCCTGTAAAATCTCTCTGTTGGTATAAACTTTTCCATATTAGATTAGATAGTTATGATAATAAATTTTCTGTTTTGGTTGAACTACCCTTCTTTCTTTTTCCCCTTGTGTTTCAACAATTATCCATACTGGTTTTTTTGAAACATAAGAAGCAAAAATTTCAAGGCAGATTTCAGAAAATTTTCCGCTTATAATCCCAACAATATCTTCATTCAGTTCACTATATAGAAAAATTTTATTTTCGTCACTCAATTCAATCATTTTTTCTTTTTCTTTTTTATTTCTTGAAATTATAAGTTTTGTTTCTAAATTTATTCTAAAATGATGACCAATTTGTAAAAGATAGTAATCATTGAGTTTAGCATCGGGGTTGTATTTAAAAATATCTTCTAATCTTTTACAGAACTGTAAATCGGTTAACAGACATCCTCCTGACGGAGTGGCAAAATATTTAATATTTTTTATTTCTGCAAGAGTTAATTGTATTTTCCTTTCTCTTCCCTTTATTCCAAGAAGTTTATTTCTGTCAACAATTCCTTCTTTTTCAACTTCTGTTTCTGGTAAATTTAAAGCAGTAAGAGGTCTTAAAAGGCGACCTTTTAAAGATGATTTTTCTTCAACTTTTTTCATTGCTCGAAGTGTCTGGGATTTTCCTCTTTGACCGAGTATTTCTCCTGTAAATATAAAAGAGGCATTTTCTTTTTCCATAATTTCTTTTGCTTTTTTTACCATATAAATATGGCAGTCAATACAGGGATTTATATTTTTTCCATATCCGAATTCTGGATTTTTTAACATTTCAATATAATCTTCTCCTGACTTAATTACTTTGAGAGAAAATCCCATTTGTTGAGAGGTTTTTTCAAGATTTTTTATAGTTTTTTCTCCAAAATTAGAGATAAAAGGAGTCAGGATAAATACACCAGTTATATCAAATCCCTGTTCTTTTATTATCTGGACAGCAAGTAAACTATCCAGCCCTCCTGAAACAAGTCCCACTGCTTTTTTGTTCATAATTCAATTTTACCTTTTGTGTTATAATATTGAAAACTGGATATTTTTCTATGAATACAAATGTAAAAGTTGCTATTGTTTCAGGACCAACAGGAGGACATTTTTTCCCCGCTCTTTCAATTGGAGATACTCTCGTTGAAAGAGGCATAGGAGTTAAATTTTTTGTTCCGAAAAGAGAATTTATTACTGGATGGCTGGAAAAAAGAGGATATGAATTTTCTGTTATTCCAGTCGTTAAAATATCAAAAAGAGAAGTTTTTTTCCCTTTTAAACTTTTATTTGCTATTTTGCGATGTTTACTTTTTCTTAATAGAGAAAATTATACTGCTGTTGTTGGCACCGGGAGTTATACCACTTTTCCTTTCCTTCTTGCATCCTTAATTCTAAGAAAAAAAATTTATCTCCATGAGCAGAATTATATACCCGGGAAGATAACCCGATTTTTTTCTCCTTTTTCTTATAGAACTTTTTTAACTTTTCCTTATAAAAACAATTTGCCGAAAAGGAAGGTTATAATTTCTGGTTTCCCTATTTTAAAAGAGTTTAAGGAGTATATCTCAAGAGATGAAATTCTGAAAAAATTGTCTCTTGAAAAAGACAGAAAGAATATAATTGTTTTTGGAGGAAGTCAAAGTGCCTCTTTTTTGAACAGATTGATAGTTAACAATCTTAATTATTTCAAAGAAAATAACTTTCAGGTTATAATTATTTCTGGGAGAGAAAAAGAGAAAATTGAGAAAATTTTTTTAGAAAAAGAGATAAAGGGGTGTGTATTTGATTTCTATTACAATATGAATGAACTTTACAGTATTGCAGACACTGTCATTTCCAGAGCAGGGGCAGGGACAATTTCAGAAATAAATTACTGGCAAATACCCTCAATTTTAATTCCATATCCGTATGCTGGAGGACATCAGTTTTTTAATGCAGAATTTATAAGTAGAAAAAATGCCTGTTTCCTTTTAAAACAAAAAGAAGAAATTATTTACAACTTTCCTTTTTACTTTGAAAAATTTATGGAAAATTATGAAAAGATAAAAACAGAAATGAAAAAAATAAAACTTTATGATGAAGGGGAAATTGCAAAAATTATAAGTGGAGATATTGATGAAAAAAAGTGATATTTTTAAAAAAGCAAAAAGAGTTCACATTATTGGAATAGGAGGGATAGGGACAAGTGGACTTGCTTATCTTCTATTACAGGAAGGGAAAATTGTTTCTGGTTCAGATACAAATCTTACTCAAATAACCAGGACACTTGAAAAAAAAGGTATTAAAGTGTTTTCTCCACAAAGAGAAAAAAATATAAAAAAAGATGTTAACCTTGTTATTTATTCCCAGGCAATTCTTCCAGACAATCCTGAATATAGAAAAGCACAACAACTAAAAATTCCACTTTTAAGTTACCCTGAAGGAGTTGGAGAAATAATGAGAAGTAAAAGAGGTATTGCAATTGCAGGAACTCATGGGAAAACAACAACATCTGCTCTTATTACCTACCTGCTTAAAAAAAATAAATTTTCTCCTTCATTCCTTATAGGGGGTCAGATTATAGGGCTTGGAAATTCAGATGCTGGCAAGGGAAATTTTCTTGTTGTTGAGGCATGTGAGTATAAAAAATCATTTCTTAATTATTTCCCAGAGATTGCAGTTATAACAAGTATTGAAAAAGACCACCTTGATTATTACAAAAACTTAAAAGAGATTAAAAAGGCGTTTTATGAATTTGCTGGAAATGTAAAAAAAGATGGTTTTATTGTTTACTGTAAAGACAATAAAAATGTTTCCGATATTGTTGAAAGAGTTGATAGAGAAAAAATCTCCTATGGATTGAAAAGAGGGAATTTTACTGGAAGAAATATTGTAATGAAAAATGAAAAAACAGAATTTGACTGTTATTTCAAGAATAAAAAATTATCCCATATAAAAATGAAAATATGGGGAAAACATAATGTTTTAAACGCTCTTGCCTGTATTTCTGTTGGGAAAATTTTAGGAATTGGTGTTGAGAAAATAAAAGAGGCAATTGAGACATTTCCTGGTGTTAGAAGGAGATGTGAAATTGTTGGGAAGGAAAAAGGAATTTTAATAATTGATGATTACGGACATCATCCAACAGAAATAAAGGCAACGCTATCAAGTTTGAAATCAGTTTTCCCAAAAAGAAGATTAATTGTTGTTTTCCAGCCTCATCAGTATAGCAGAACAAGATTTCTTTTAAAGGATTTTGCCTCTTCCTTTACTGATGCTGACAAAGTTGTTGTTCCTGATATTTATTTTGTAAGAGATTCTTTGAAGGAGAAAAAACTTGTGAATGCGGAAATTCTTGTTGATAGAATAAGGAAAAATGGAAAAGAAGCCCTTTATCTACCTACTTTTGAGGAAATAGTTGAATATTTAATGGAAATTTTGAGAAAAAATGATATTATATTAACACTTGGGGCAGGTCCTGTTGACTGGGTTGCAAAACGACTTTTGGAAAGGTTGAGAGAAAAATGAAAAAGTTATTTTATTATGGGATGAAATTTAAAAATCCTGGAGCAAAAATTTTTCTCTTGCAAATGAGTTTGAAAATAGGTTAAAATATAAAAAGTTTGTATTGATGATGTTCTGTTTGAACGAAAAGAGATGGGAAATTTGTGCAGTTGCAGTAAAAGGAATTTAACAATGAGTTTTGGTAAAAAGAAATTTTACACAGGAGATTGTTCTGAAGTTTACAGGAAAAAAGAAATTGTTGATTCCAGAATTTTTTATGAAAAATGAAAAAGATTAATTTATTTTTGGGGATTTTCTTTATTTTCTTTTTTGCCTCTTCTTTATTTTCATATCAAATAGATACCAGAGCGATAAAATATGGAACTGAAAGGCAGAAAATAAATTTTATTCAAAAAGTTTTTAATACTGGTGATAGAACATATCTTCCAGAAATTGCGGAACTTCTTGATGATAGTAGTGATGAAGTAAGAAGTAAAGCAGCATATACTCTTTTTAAGATAGGAGATTCAACCTGTGTAGATTATTATAAAAAGGGATTGAAAGATAACTACTGGCAGGTTAGATATTATTCAATAAAAGGACTTGTTAAATTTGCAACAGGGAAAGAACTTGATGAATTTAATAGGATGCTTGATGACCCTTACTGGCAGATAAGATATTATGCTGCATCAGGAATTGGTAAATATGGGAATGAAAATTCAGTTGATGTTCTTGTAAACCATATAAATGATAACAATGAGAAAGTAAAAGAGGAGATTCTCTGGGCTTTAATAAATTTAATGTGGAAACCTGAAAGTAGAGAAAAGTTTAAAACACTTCCTGATTCAAAAGTAGAAAATATTTTTAACTTTTTAAAAGGAACAAATACTGATTTAAAAATAAGAACAATATGGCTTATTGAAGCAACAGGTGATAAAAGAGGTATTCCTTATCTTATTTCTGCTCTTGATGATGTAAATGATGAAGTAAAAATAAGAAGTGTTTGGGCTCTTGAAAAATTAAAAGCAACAGAAGCAGCTGATGAAATAGGTGGACTTTTAGCAAATTCTTCAGTAAAAGTGAAAATAGAAAGCATAAAAACACTTGTGAGAATGAAAACAGAGGAAGGAATTAAAGGTATTGTAAAAGGATTGAAAGACCCGGATGAATCTGTAAAAATATATTCTCTATGGGCTCTTGAAAAGTTCAAAAATATTTCAACATATCCAGAAATTGTTAATTGTCTTAATGATAAATCTCCATCAGTTAGAGAATATGCTTATAAAATAATTGAAGAAATTAAAGACCCTGTTTTTATTCCAATTTTAGAAAAGTTTATTGATAACGAAAATAATTCAATAAACTCCCGTCTTATTGCTTTAAATCTTCTTGGGAAAATTGGTGATGAAAGTGTAAAAAGTTATCTTATTGAGAAAACCAGAACCACTGACCAGTTAATAAGATATGGAGCAATTGTTTCCTTTTCATATCTTGATAAATTTGATAATGATTATCTGGAAATACTTTCTTATCTTGAAAAGAATGAAAAATGTAAGAGGGTGAGGGATGAAAGTAGAAAGATTTTGAAAGATATAGTGAGTGAAATGGTTAAGAAAATTAAAAGTCCAGATTCAAAAGATAGAGAGTTTGTAATCAATAAAGTTGATGCAATTATTAAAACATATGAAGTGAAGGAACTGATTTATAAAATGCTTATAAGTGATTACCCTGAAGTAAGAAGTAAAGCAGTTAGATTGGTTATTGAAAAGCCAGAAAGATTTTTCTCAAAAGGGATAAAAGAAGCACTTAAAAGTTCAGATATTGAGACAAGAAAGATGGCTGCAATTGCTATTGGTGAAATAGGAGATAGAAGTGCAATTCCTCTTCTTAAAAAAGGACTGAAACATTTTGACCCTGAATTCCAGCTTTACTGTGCTTATGCTCTTGCTAAAATGGAAGTAAAAGACGCTTTCCCATATGCTATGAATTTTATTAATAGTTCCAATTCTGAATATCAGAAGAAAGCAGTAGAAATTTTGAGTTTTCTAAAAGATAAAAGAAGCACAGGTATTCTTTTACAGAAGTTGAAAGATGGAGAACTTGATGTGAAACTTGTTTCTGCTTATGCTCTTGCTAAAATGGGAGAGATAAAAGGACTTGAATTTCTTGTGAGGATTTCAGAGCAGAATATTGAACCGCTGAGAACAGAAGCAGATATGTATTTAAATAGCAATTCAATACCTCTTTCTTTGAGAGTAAAAATACCGGAAATAAGGGAAAAAATTTATAAAGAAAAACTTGGGGTTCAAGAAGTAATTGAAAAATTTATGTTTGCTTATAGAATAACAGGGATGATTGATGTTGATGGAAAGGACAATGATAGATACTGGCAGATGGTAAAAAAAAGCAACAGATTTATAAGAATTGAAGGTGAAAAAGTTCCATATGGTATTCAAACAAAGGTGGCAGCCGGTTATGATGATAAAAATCTTTATTTTCTCATAATCTGTGAAGACCAGAGTGGCTCTGAGATAAACTTGAATTCAAGGGATTTTATAACAATATCTATAAATCCTTTTAATTCTGAGAACCAATGGTATCAGTTTGTTCTTCATCCTCTTGAATTGATAAAATATTCTTATGTCTGGAAGTTTTATGTGGACAATGATGAACCAGAAAGGAACTGGAAATCAAACTGGGTGGCAAAAAGCAGTGTTGAATCTAACAGGTGGATTGCTGAAATATCCATTCCATTAAGTGATTTAAATGTAAAAGAAATAAACAGTGGTGATAAGTGGGATATAAATTTCTTAAGAGAAATAAATGAAAAATCAACTTCAACCTGGACAGGAAGAATAGATGACCCTGAGCAATTTGGACTTTTGATTTTCAAGGAGTCATTATGAGGAAAATTATACTTTTACTTTGTTTAATTTTTTTTACTACATCTTTTGCAAGTGAATGGTATGAGAAAAATAAAAAGGTTCTTGTTGTTTTCCCGGATTATATAAAGGAGTATTTAAAGAAGAGTAATTATTTTGACACAAAAGGTAAAATTTCATATGCAGATTATTATCTTCGTCTTTCTTTAAGAAAAACAGAAAAAGTCCTTCCTTTTTCTCCTTCAAACTGGCCTGTTGGATGGCCAAAGGATAGAGAAGCAATGAAGTATTTGAAGTTTGCAACTCCAGAAGGTTATTTATACAGAATAGTTGGTGATTATGCTTTTTCACATAATAGAAATAAGGAAGCAATAAAATATTATCAGATGTATATTTCAAGATGTGTTATTCCTGATACTGACTATATGATGAAACTTGCAAATGTGTTTGAGAAAGAAGGTATGTTGAAAAATGCTGAAGAAATTTACAAAGAGGTCAGAGATGTTATTGAAACGAAAAATTTTAATGGGAAAAAATATTCTGTTGCATATCTTACGAGAAGAATAAAGGAAATTGAAATTGCTTTTAAAAAATTAAATATTCTTGCTTTAAATGTTGACTATAACAACATCCCTGATTTTATAAAGAGTGATTTTGATAATTTATTCATTAACACATTTAAAGAAAAAAACACAAATGTAAATTTGATGACAGATAAACAACTTAAAAAGGTCTTGAAAGAGGAAAATATGAGTGAGGAAGACATAGAAGATGAAGAAGACCTTTCCTATGTTGCCAAGATTTTGAATGCAAATTATGTTATAAAGCCACTTCTTATAAGGATTGATACTCAATACATCTTTGAAGTTAATGTTTTTGACCCTGAGAAAAAAATATTTTTTGAGAATTATGAATTTAAAACAGATAATTCAAGATTTTTACCAAATATGATAGAAAGATTTTGTTATAAATTTCAGGGGAAGGATATTCCTTCCTTTCTATATATCCCTGAACATAAACTTAAATGGTCTTTTGAGGCGGATAGTATTATAACTGACATAAAAATCTCTAAAGATGGAAAAGTTACAATTATCGGAAGTGAGAATGGTTCTGTTTATTTATTATCCAACAAGGGCTCACTAATAAAAAAACTTTCCTTACCGGATAAAATAGTTAAAGTTGCTGTTTCCCCTGATGGTAATTATTTTTCTTTCCTTTGTCTCAATGGAAAACTTTATTTTGTTAGCAGATATGGTTTTGTTCTCTGGAGTAAAAAACTGGAAAATTACGGGAGGGGAGTGGATATTTCAAAAGATGGCAGATTTCTTGCAACTGGAATAACCAATAAAGTTTATTATATTGACAAAAAAGGTGAGATTTTCTGGGATTTTAAACTACCTGAATGGATAAATATTGTGAAAATTTCTCCTGATGCCCACAATGTTTTTGTCGGGATTGAAAATGGAGATTTATTCTGTTTTTCTGATGATGGAAATATAGGATGGAAGAAAAATTTAAAGAGTAAAATTGAAACAATTAAAATATCTTCAGATAGCAAATATATCAGTGTTTCAACAGAAGATGGAAAGATTTATATTTTTCAAAAAAACGGCAATTTGATAAAAAATTTTTCTTCTGATTCAGATGTTAATTTTGCAACTTTTTCACCTTCAGTGCTTGAACTTCTTACAGGTAAAAAAGGTAAATATCTTTATTTCCTTTCGTATGATAAAAAAAGTTTATGGAAATATCAACTTAAGAAAGAAGTTGATTTTGCTGTAGGTACTGCTGATGGAAGTTTAATTCAAACAGTGGGAAGAAGGAATCTCTTTACCTTTTCAATAACCTGGAAATGAGAAGAACAGGTATAGCAAATTTACCTCTTCATTATGGAAAAGCCCCTGAATATTTATTCAATTTAATGAGAAAACTTGCTCGAGAAATATGTATTACAATATTTGAAAATTATGGAAAAGAAGTGTTTTTTGAACGCATTTCTCATCCTGTCTGGTTTCAATCACTTGGATGTGTTCTTGGTTTTGACTGGCATAGCAGTGGTTTAACTACAACAACTCTTTATGCTTTAAAAGAAGCACTGAATGAGGTATCAGGTGAGTATGGTGTTTATATTGCTGGTGGGAAGGGGAAGGATGGATTGAAAACACCAGAGGAGATAAAAGATTATTCTGAAAAAAAAGGTATTTCTTCAGAAAAGTTGATTTATGCCAGTAGAATAACTGCTAAAGTTGATAATATTGCAGTTCAGGATGGCTACCAGATTTACCAGCATTTTTTACTTTTTGATGTAAAAAATAATTTATGGGCTGTAATACAACAGGGAATGAATTCAGAAAATAGAATGGCAAGAAGGTATCACTGGTTGAGTAAAGAAGTTAAAAGTTTTGTTCTCAATCCACATAAAGGAATTTGTGGGAGAGAAGAAAATTTTGTTATAAATCTTGTTTCAGATGAAAATCAGGAGTGTCAAAAAAATTGTGTCCTGCTTTTAAAAGAAAAGAAAGAAATTTTATCAACAATGAAAAAAATCCCGTCTCTTTCTCTTCCATATCATCATCAAATCTTCTGGGAAAATGTAAATAAAAAACACCTTGAGAATGTTTTTCTGGAAATATCTTCACGGAAAATAAATGATTTTGAATCACTTCTGGGAATAAAAGGGGTTGGTGTAAAAACAGTAAGAGCACTTGCCCTTTTAAGTGAGATAATATGTGGCAATGAAATAAGTTTTACCGACCCGGTGAGATATTCTTTTGCTCACGGTGGTAAAGATGGGCACCCTTATCCTGTTGATAGAGAAACATATAAAAACTCAATAAATTTACTTATTGAAATTGTTAAGAAAAGCAAAATATCCCCCAATTTAAAGGATAAAAAATTAAAGAAACTATCTTCTTTTCTTTCATAGAGATTATTTTTGAGGAATGCAGGTTTGTTGA
>CAZRDZ010000024.1:0-10302 GCA_964599135.1 uncultured bacterium | reverse complement strand
ATTTCTTTATAAAGTTTTTCATTTTCTTTAAGTGCTTTTATGACATTTTCCATTCCCTGTCCAAGTGCTTTCCCACTATAATAAAAATAACTCCCCTTTTTCTCAATAATCCCATAACTAACACCTGCATCAATTAAAGATGATTCTTTGTTTATTCCTTCTCCATAATAAATGTCAATAATTGTCTCTTTAAAAGGCGGGGCAACCTTATTTTTAACAACTTTCACCTTAACTCTGTTTCCAATAAGTTCCTGCCCTTTTTTAATACTTTCAACTCTTCTTAATTCAAGACGAACAGAAGCATAAAATTTTAAAGCTCTGCCACCGGGAGTTGTTTCTGGATTTCCAAAGAAAACACCTATTTTTTCTCTTATCTGGTTTATAAAAATCGCTGCTGTTTTTGATTTGCTTATATAACCGGTTAATTTTCTGAGTGCCTGGGACATCAATCTTGCCTGCAACCCCATTACACTATCTCCCATTTCTCCTTCAAGTTCTGCTTTTGGAACAAGTGCTGCAACAGAATCAATTACAACTACATCAATTGCATTACTTCTGATTAGCGATTCTGTTATTTCAAGTGCCTGCTCTCCTGAGTCAGGCTGGCTAACAAGCATATCTTCAATTTTAAGTCCAAGTTTTTTAGCATAATTTGGGTCAAGTGCATGTTCAGCATCAATAAAGGCAACCTGACCACCTGTCTTTTGTGCCTGTGCAAGAATACTCAAAGCAAGAGTGGTTTTTCCTGATGATTCCTGTCCAAAAATTTCTGTAACCCTTCCTCTTGGAATACCACCAACACCAAGCGCTATATCAAGAGAAATAGCCCCTGTTGGGATTACAGAAACATCAATGTGGGATTTCTCTCCCAGTTTCATTATTGCCCCTTTACCAAATTGTTTTTCTATCTGTGAAATCGTCATCTCAAGTGCTTTTTCTCTCTCCATTATTATCACCTCCGAGTTTATATTCTTTTAAATTTTTGTAAATTGGTCCTTCTGGTGTTAAATTACTTTTTATAAGGGAGAAACTTTCAATTCTAAATTCCCCCAAAAAACTGCTATATTTTTCTTTAAGATGTTCTATGAATTTCATATCAGGTGTTGACTTAAATCTCGCTATTGTAATATGTTCTTTAAATCTATTTTCTTCTTTAAATCCAATAGTTGAAAGGGCTTTTTCAATTTTAAAATTTATTTTTTTTAAAGTCCCATTGCTTTCAACTCCAACCCACAAAACCCTCATTTTTTTCCCTTCCGGGAAATTTCCAACTTTCCCGACAGAAACATTGAATGGAGTAAAATATTCAGAAACTTCTTTCAATTTTTCATCTATCTTACCAATTTTCTCTTCCCTTACCTCTCCAAGAAATTTTAAAGTTATATGTAAATTTTCTATTTTTACAACTTTTGCTTCTTTTACTTTCTTCTTTAATTCTTTTTCAATTCCTTCTATTTTCTTTTTTATATTTTCTGGCAATACAATCCCAATAAATAATCTCATTTTTATTTCTTTAACCAGGGCATCATACCTCTCATTTTCTCACCAATTTTTTCAATAAGATGCTCTCTTGCCTGCTTTTTTAATGCATTATAGACAGGTCTGCCAACTTGATTTTCAAGTATCCATTCTCTTGCAAACTCTCCTGTTTGTATTTCTTTTAAGATATCTTTCATCTCTTCTTTTACAATCTCTCCCACAACTCTCGGACCTCTTGTCATATCTCCATATTCAGCAGTATCACTTATAACATCTCTCATTCCCTGAATACCTCGCTCAATTATTAAATCAACAATCAATTTCAATTCATGGCAGGTCTCATAATATGCAAGTTCTGGTTGATACCCTGCTTCAACCAGTGTCTCAAAAGCATATTTTATTAACTGGGTTACTCCACCACATAAAACTGCCTGCTCTCCAAAAAGGTCTGTTTCTGTTTCTTCTTTAAATGTTGTCTCAACCACTCCACATCTTGTTCCTCCAAGTGCTTTTGCATACGCAAGACCAATTTTTAAAGCATTACCTGTTGGATTTTGGTAAACAGCAACAAGACAGGGAACGCCCTGTCCCTGTTCAAACTGTTCTCTGACAAGGTCTCCAGGTCCCTTTGGTGCGACCATGTAAACATCAATATTTTCAGGTGGAACAATCTGATTGAAATGAATTGAAAATCCATGAGCAAATCCCATTGCCTGCCCATCTTTTAAATTCGGTTCTATAAAATCCTTATAAACAAACGGCTGGACATTATCCTGAACAAGCATCATAAAAACATCGCATTCTTTCACAAGTGTGGCTGCGTCAACTGGTTTAAAGTTATCTTTAACTGCTCTTTCATAGTTAGAAGTTCCTTCAAGTTCACTAACAATAACATCAAGTCCGCTATCTCTTAAATTCAAAGCATGTGCTCTTCCCTGACTTCCATATCCAATTATCCCAACTTTTTTTCCTTTCAAAACATTTAAATCAGCATCCCTATCATAATAAATTTTTGCCATTTCCTCCTCCCGTTTTTTAAAAATTATTTTTTCCCGAATTCTCTTGAAATTGCAATTTTCCCTGTTCTTATAAGTTCTTTTATTCCAAACGGTTTTATAAGGTCAAGTAAAGCATTAATCTTCATCCCGCTTCCTACTGCCTCAATTGTCAGTGTTTTCTTACCCACATCAACTATTTTTGCTCTAAAAATTTCCACAAGTTGCATCACTTCCTGCCTTTCATTAAAATTTCCAGTTGAAACTTTTATAAGAGCAAGTTCTCTCTCTATAAAATCTTCTCCTGTTAAATCCTGAACCTTTATTACATCTATTAACTTATTTAATTGTTTATAAATCTGTTCAAGAATTTTATCATCACCTTTAACCACAATTGTCATTCTTGAAACACTCGGGTCATCTGTTTCTCCAACAGATAAACTATCAATGTTATATCCCCTCGCTGAAAAAAGACCCGCTATTCTGGAAAGAACTCCAAATCTATTCTCAACAGTTACTGAAATGATATGTGGCTTAAAATTACTATTTTTATTTTTCATATTCTCACCTTCTATGCTATTCCTTCAAGCATCTGGTCAAGAGAAGCACCTGCTGGAACCATTGGAAAAACATTTTCCTCTGGCTCAATTCTGCAATCAACAATAACAGGTCTTTCTTTTTCTTTAAGCACTTTTTTAATTATTTTATCAAACTCACCTTTTGTTGTAACTCTATATCCAATTGCTCCGAAACTTTTAGCAAGTTTAACAAAGTCAGGCTGTCCATTGGCAAGAGATGTGAAAGCATATCTCCTCTTATAAAATAACTGTTGCCACTGTCTTACCATACCGAGATATCCATTGTTCAGTATAATTATTTTTACAGGAATTTTATAATAAACAGCAGTAGCAAGTTCCTGTATATTCATTTGAATACTTCCATCACCTGCAATATCAATAACTGTTTTATCTGGATTTGCCACCTGTGCACCTATAGCAGCGGGAAAACCAAATCCCATTGTCCCAAGTCCACCAGATGTTATAAGTGTTCTTGGCTTTTTAAACCTATAAAATTGAGCAGCCCACATCTGATTTTGTCCCACCTCTGTTGCAATTATTGCATCCCCTTTTGTGATATTAGATATTTTTTCTATAACATATTGTGGTTTGAAACCATTTTTGTCATATTTAAGAGGATAGTCCTTTTTCCATTTTTTTATTTTTTTCTTCCATGACTGGATATCAAGTTTTTTTGCTTTTTCAAGAAGTTTCTTTAAAACATTTTTAGCATCTCCTACAATAGGAATATCAACTTTTACATTTTTACTTATTGCAGAAGGGTCTATATCAATATGAATTATTTTTGCATTGGGAGCAAAATTTTCAATTTTTCCTGTAATTCTATCATCAAACCTACAACCAACTGAAATAATTAAGTCAGATTCCACAATTGCATAATTAGCATATTTTGTTCCGTGCATACCAGGCATTCCCAGAGAAAGAGGATGTTCAACATCCAAACTGCCAAGTCCCATAAGTGTAAAAGTAACAGGAATTTCTGTTATCTCCACAAACTTTTTCAATTCATTGCTTGCATTTGAACTTATAACTCCACCCCCTGCTATTATTACAGGTTTTTTAGAGTTTTCAATCAATTCCCACGCTTTTTCAATCTGTTTTGGGTGTCCCTCATAGACAGGATTATAACTTCTCATTTCAACTTTTGAAGGATAATTAAACTTACCTTCTGCTCTTTGAATATCAACTGGAAAATCAATAAGAACAGGTCCAGGTCTTCCTGTTTTAGCAATATAAAATGCTTCTTTTACTATTCTTGCTATTTCATTTACATTTTTTATAAGATAATTATGTTTCGTTATCGGTCTTGTAATCCCTGTTGTATCAACTTCCTGAAAAGCATCATTACCAATTAAATGAGTGGCAACCTGTCCTGTAATTGCTATTATAGGAATTGAATCCATATAGGCAGTTGCAATACCAGTAACAAGATTTGTTGAACCGGGACCAGATGTTGCAAGACAAACACCAATTTTTCCTGATGACCTTGAATATCCATCAGCAGCATGTGCTGCTCCCTGTTCGTGGCGAGTAAGCATAAATTTTATTCCACTATCATAAAGAACATCACATAAAGGTAAAACTGCTCCTCCTGGATATCCAAATATTACATCAACTTTCTCTTTTTTAAGACATTCAACAAATATTTCTGCACCTTTCATTTTTTCTCCATTAAAGATTTCCTTTTAGAAAATTATATAATGTAAAAATAAAAAATCAAATTTTTTACAATTTTATCATCTGCTCTCTTTCTGAACCAACTGAAATCCCAGAAATTTTTACTCCAGTAAGTTCTTTTATTCTTTCAAGATATTTCTTTGTATTTTTTGGCAGTTTTTCATACTTTTTTATATTTGAAATATCCTCATTCCATCCATCCATTTCTTCATAAATAACTTCACAATTTGAAAAGACATTTGTATTCAACGGATAATCATTATAAGTTTTACCTTCATATTTATAAGCAACTCCTATTTTCAACTTCTCAATACCTGAAAGAACATCCAGTTTTGTTATTATAACCTCATCAAGTCCATTAACAGTTTTTGCAAATTTAACAATAACAGAATCAAACCATCCACATCTTCTCGGTCTTCCTGTTGTTGCTCCATATTCATTCCCTGACCTTCTTAATTTTTCACCAAGAAAGTCCTTTATCTCTGTGGGAAATGGACCCTTTCCCACTCTTGTTGTGTATGCTTTCACCACTCCTATTACTTTATCTATTTTTGTAGGTGGAATCCCAAGACCTGTGCATACCCCACCAGAAATTGGATTTGAAGCAGTAACATACGGATAAGTTCCAAAATCAATATCAAGAAAAGTTCCCTGTGCTCCTTCAGCAAGGATTTTTTTCCCTTTGTCTATCATCTCGTTAATAAAAAGGACACTGTTTATAACATACTTTTTCATTTTCTCTCTTACTGGCTTATATTCCTTATAAATTCTATCTGTATTAAGCATTTTCTCTTTGTAATATTCTCTGAAAAGATAATTTTTAAGTTCAAGTGCAATTTTAAGTTTTTCATAAAAAACATCATCATCAAGAAAGTCCACTGCTCTTATTCCTATTCTGTTATATTTATCTGCATAAGTTGTCCCTATCCCCCTTCCTGTTGTTCCAAGTTTCCCCTTCCCTCTGAATTTATCTTCTATCTGGTCAAGTAATTTATGATAGGGCATTGTAATATGAGCATTTTCTGATATAAAAAGACGACCATCTACTTTTATTCCATTTTTTTCCAGAAGAGATATCTCTTCAAAAAGAGAAACAGGGTCAACTACAACTCCATTACCTATAACACATATTTTATCAGGATAAAGAATACCTGAAGGAATGAGATGAAAAATAAATTTTTTACCATTTATAATTACAGTGTGCCCTGCATTCGCTCCTCCCTGATATCTTGCAATTATATCAACATCTCTTGCAAAATAATCAATAACTTTCCCTTTCCCTTCATCACCCCATTGAGTTCCAACAACAACTATAACCATTTTAGACACCTTTCAATTTGTTTATTATTGCCTGCCCCATTTCCTTTGTTCCAACTGCTGAATTATCTCCTCTTTCTTTGAAGTCATAAGTTACATATCTGCCTTCTTTTATAACTTCAGCAAGAGCCATTTCAAGTTTTTTCCCTTCTTCAGGATAACCAATATAGTCAAGCATTAAAATACCTGCAAGTATCATTGCAGAAGGGTTTACTTTATTTTTACCTTTATATTTTGGCGCAGAACCATGAGTTGGTTCAAAAACAACTATATCCTCGCCAAGATTAGCACCAGGAGAAAGACCAAGACCTCCAACAAGACCAGCACAAAGGTCAGAAAGAATATCTCCATAAAGGTTGGGACAGACAAGAACATCATATATTTCTGGTTTCTGGACAAGTTGCATGGCCATATTATCAACAATTCTATCTTCAAATTCAATATCTTTATATTCTTCAGAAACTTTCCTTGCAACATCAAGAAAAAGCCCATCAGAAAACTTCATTATATTTGCTTTATGAACAGCAGTAACTTTTTTTCTTTTATTTTTCCTTGCATATTCAAAAGCAAATCTTACTATTCTCTCTGAATTTTTCACTGAAATTGGTTTTATACTTATCCCTGAATCTTTCTCTATCTTATTTCCTGTTTTCTTTTCAATAAATTCAATTAACTGCAATGTTTCCTGTTTCCCTTTTTCAAACTCAATTCCTGCATAAAGGTCTTCCATATTCTCTCTTATAATAACAATATCAAGTTCTTCATATTTTGTCCTTGCTCCCTCATATATCTTAAAAGGTCTCAAACAAACATAAAGATTAAAATATTGCCTTATAAAAACATTTATGCTTCTGTATCCATATCCTACAGGTGTTGTTATAGGACCTTTCAAACATACTTTATTTTCTTCTATTGACTTCAATGTTTCTTCAGGAATAGGTGTTCCATATTTCTCAAGTGCTTCTGTTCCTGCATACTTTATATCCCATTCAATATCAACTCCTGTTGCATCAATACAATTTTTTGCCACTTCTGAAATTTCAGGTCCTATTCCATCTCCAGGTATAAGAGTAACCTTTATTCCCAATTTATTCTCCTATTTTAAAATCACCATATTTCTTTATATAATTGACTACTCCACCTTCTTTTATAATTTCAATCATAAAAGAAGGAAGGGATGAACCTTTTATCTCAATTCCCTTTGTAATATTTTTAATAATACCTTTTTCAACATCAAGTTCAATTTCATCTCCGTCTTCTATCTTATCTGTATCTGTCTCAATCAAAACAAGACCAACATTTATACTATTCCTGAAAAAAATCCTTGCAAAACTTTTTGCAATTACAGCGGATATCCCTGCATATTTTACTACAAGAGGCGCCTGTTCTCTGCTTGAGCCACATCCAAAATTCTCACCTGCAACAATAAAATCTCCTTTCTTTATCCTTTTATAAAAACCGGGAGCAATATCTTCCATAAGATGAGTGGATAATTCTTTCATATCAAGTGTTTTGAACTTATATTTACCTGAAATAATATAATCAGTGTTGATATCATCACCAAATTTATGCGCTTTTCCCTTTAATATCATTTTTTTCCTTTTTTGTCTTCATATTTTTACCATATTTTTAGTTTTCTGCCAACAAGATTTTGTAGAAAACAAAATCTTCCATAAAGGAGTTCTCACCCCTTTAAAACCCCAGAAGGTTTCAACTCCCCAAACCCCTCACATCTTTGAGGGGTTTTAGGTTTCTCTAATCCTTTGTGTTGAAATACACACAAAACAAAATTTTGCTTCTCTCCTTTTTTATATTTCTTTGTTTTTTCCACTTTTTTGTTTCTTCTTATTTTGTGCCTTTTTACTCCCTACAAAATTTTGTTATCCCATTACTCAAGAGAATTAAGAATGAGCAAGATTTTTTAAATCCTCTATTTTTTCCCATTTATCAGGAAACTGCCATAACGGGAAAATACTGTTGTTCTGAAAAAGCGGCTCTTCAAGTGGTAAAGAAGGATATAATTTTTTGCTTATTTGAAAATCAACTGTTTCAGGTATAGGAGAATATTCTGCTATATTTATTTTACAGGGATATTTTTTTAGTATTTTAACTGTTTCTACAACTTCTTCATATTTTTGTTCAGGAAGCCCGGCAAGAATATAAACACCAATTTCATTTTTTGAATAACCAGAAAAAGTTAAATTTTCTATTGCTTTCTCAAAGTCATTGAAAGAAACTTTAAAACTTGATTCTTCTTCTCTTTCCGGGCTTATTGTCTCAAGAGATAGTCGTATTGTTTTAAAATTCATTTCTTTAAGGGCACCTGCAACTTCTTTATTGATAAATTTTGGATGTATACCATTGGGTGTATGAAAATTAAACTTAAAGTTTTCTCTTTTCACAAGATTTAAAAATTTTAAAAGGTGGCTTTCAAAATTAAAAAGGAGCGCATCATCATAAAATGCAACATCTTTAAAACTGAATTTTTCATAATTCCTTTTCAACTCAAGAAAAACATCGCTGACATCTCTCTGATAAAAATCTGGTTCAAGTTTTTTAATTCCACAGTAATAACAGGAAAATGGACAACCATAAGATGTTTTAATACAAATATATTTAACCTCTTTATAGAAATCCCAGTTTGGATGAATATTTTCATCAAATCTTATTTTTGTTGAAAAAGTTCTGTTAAATTTCTCTACAAATTTTCTGATATTTTTACCTCTGAATATCATATCAGGACTTAAACTTTTCTTTGCGTGTTCATAACAAAAAGTTGAATAAATCCCTCCTATTATAACAGGAACAGAAGGAGCATATTTTCTACATAAATCAAAAACTTCTTTCAACCCTAAATACCAGTAAGTCATACCTGTTGTTATAAAAATAAAATCAATATTTTTTAACCTATCAATGAAATCAATAAACAAATCAGCAGGTAAACCAAATCTTTTATATTTTCTTGGGACATTTTTATAAATCTCTGGTTTATCAATTTCTATTGAATAAAATTTCCCGCACCCATATTTTCTATCTTTTATTCCTTTTTCCTTATAAAAAGGATGTGTTCTATCAAGAAAATCAAAATAAAAAACATCTATACCATTTTTCACAAAAAGGTCTGCAAGAACAAGAAAACCAAGTGGCTTCATCCATAAATCATAAGCAGAAAAGTCATAAATAGGTGGGTTTATCATAAGAACTTTCATTTTAATCAAATGATTATAACTTCTTTCTTCTTTCCTTCTTTCACCTCACCAATTATGTAAGGAACGAATTTCTGTTTTTTTATAGTTTTGATTACTTTTTCAATCTTTAATGGAGAAACAATCAAAATAAGACCTATTCCCATATTAAAGACATCAAACATCTCTCTTTCAGAAATTTTCCCTTTTTTCATTATAATTTCAAAAATAACAGGAACATCCCATTTTTTCTTTTCAATAACACATTTAAAATCATTCCTTAAAACTCTTACTAAATTTCCTCTTATTCCACCACCTGTAATATGAGATGCCCCTTTTATTAAATTATTTTCAGCAAGTTTGTAAAGAAGAGGAGAATATATAAAAGTGGGTTTTAAAAGTTCCTCTCCAAGAGTACTACCCAATTCTTCATAATATTTTTTATAATCATTTTTCTTAAAAATTTTTCTCACAAGCGAAAAACCATTGCTGTGAACACCATTTGAGGAAATTCCAACAATTATATCTCCCTTTTTTATTTTCCTGCCATCAACAATCTTACTTTTTTCAACAACTCCAACACAAAAAGCAGCAAGGTCAAACCCATCTTTACCATAAACATCTTTCATCTGAGCAATTTCTCCTCCAAGAAGGGCACAATCAGAAAGATTACACCCCTTAACTATTCCATCCATTATCTCTTTTTCTCTTTTCCCTTTTAACTCCCCAACTGCAATATAATCAAGTAGAAAAAGAACTTTTGCTCCACTAACTGATACATCATTTACATTCATCCCGACAAGGTCAATTCCAATTGTTGAATAATTATCAAGGATTTGCGAAATTAAAATCTTTGTTCCAACTCCATCTGTGGAAGAAACAATCACCGGGTTTTTAAACTCAGCAGGAAATTTAAAAAATCCTGAAAAGAAACCAATTTCATCTAAAACATAATTTTTTTTAAATGTTTCCATTGCTTTCTTTTTTATATAAGAAATGATGTTTTTTACTTTTTTCTCATCAACTCCTGCTTTCCTGTATTTTTCACTCATCACTCCGCTCCTGATATAT
>CAZRDZ010000023.1:0-10763 GCA_964599135.1 uncultured bacterium | reverse complement strand
GGAAGTTTCAATTTCAAGAAATTTACAAATTTACCATTTTTCTTAATTCTGAAATCAAGATGTGGCCCTGTTGCAAGTCCTGTCATTCCAACATATCCAATTACCTGTCCTTTTCTAACTCTTACTCCCTTTCTTATACCTCTTCTTATCTTTGAAAGATGCCCATAATATGATACATAACCATTGGGATGTTTTATTTTTACATAATTCCCATATCCGTTAGTGCTCCATCCAGCAAAAAGAACCACTCCATCACCTATCGCTGAAACAGGAGTTCCTGTTGGAGCAGCATAATCAATTCCAAGATGAGGTCGGTATTTTCTAAGTATTGGATGAAATCTTCTGTAAGAAAAATATGAAGAGATTCTTCTATAATTTAAAGGCGCTTTTAAGAATGCACTTTCTACACTTTTCCCATTTTCATCATAATAACTACCCTTTCCATTTTCTGGTTTAAAATAAAAAGCATAGTAAGTGTAATGAGAGTTTTGATATTTCCCTGCAACCACCTTTACATCTTTTAAAATATTCCCATTCTCATCTCTATATGATTCCCATAAAACTGTAAATTTATCTCCTTTCCTGCAATCAGTGAAAAAATCAATTTTAGAAGCAAAAATTTCTGCAAACTGGATTATTATTTCTGGGTTTACATTATGATTTCTCATACTTTCATAAAGAGAGGAATTTATTTCCCCTTTTGCTCCAATGATTTCTTTTTCAACTTTTACTTTCTCACCTGTAGTAAAAAATTTCTTATTCTCTTGATCATATTCAACTTTATAAATATTTAAAGGGCCATTATAATAAACAAATTTTTTAAAATTCCCATCTTCTGAATTAAAGTAAATTTTGTATTTGTCTCCTATATTTACCTTTTTTACATTGAAAATTTTACTTAATTCATTTGCAACAGGATAGGCAATCCGGGAAGGAACTCCATTTTCTTTAAGAATATCAATTATAACATCTCCTTCAGAAACACCACCTTCAACAATTTTATACTTATTTTTTACCTCTTTCTTTGTCTCTTTCTTAAGTTTAATTATAACAAATGGAGAAAAAACTAATAAACAGAGAAATACAAAAAGAGGTATTTTCCATTTCACCTATTTCTTTCCTTTCTTTTCAAAAAAATCACTCTCTTTTTTATTCAATGTTTTCCAGTCATCTTTTGATATTGTAATTATAACATTCCTTTCTGGTAAAAAACAAAAAACTTTCTCTTTTTCTCTTTTTCCGGTGTATATACTTTCCTTTCTGTTTTCTGGCAAAATAACAGTTACTTTTACATCAGGATTTAAAAGTCCATATTTTTTCAAATTTTCTTTTGAAAACTTCAAAAATTTATCTATTTCAATAAATTTTAAATCATCAAGAAAACTATCAACTTTTTCTTTTGAAATTTTCTTTTTACTTTTTTCAATCTTCCATCCTTTGTCTTTCTTTCTCAGAGTAAATTTCCCATTTTTATTTTCAATTTCAACAGCAACTACATTTTCTTTCTCAAAAGTAAAAACACCCTTTTCTCTTAAATCGTCAATACTTTCAGGAATATCATCAAGAATTTCTTTATCAATAGTAAATACCCAGGGTTTTATTGAATTTTTAGCAAAGATTTTTCCATCTTTTTCTTTACCAAGAAAGAGAGAATATTCCTTTCCCTCTGATAAAATTTTTATATAAGCAGAAGTAGAAATCCCTGTTTCTTTTTTCTCAAACGACTTTACTTTCTTTTCAAGAATATCAGATATTATATTTTCAACTTCATTTTTATCAGCAAGGTCTTTTAAAGGATATATAATTTCCCATTTTTTGTTTTTTCTCTCAATAACATACCTGTTTCTTCCTTTTTTTATTTCAATTTTTTCAATTTTTTCTTTTTCAATTTTTGCTGGTATTATCCTTTTATCTCTCAAATCAAAGACATTTTTTTCAATGATGTCATTTATATTCCATTTAGAAACAAGAAAGATATTTTTATTATCAGTTGTTCCGTAATAATAACTTCCTGTTGGCGTTTCTTCTCCAATTATTAAAGAAAATTTTTCTCCTGAATTGCCTACAGTTATTTTTTTATTCTTTTTTCCAAAACCAAACTCATCCAGATTTTCAACACCTTCCAGTTTTCTTTCTTTTTCAATTTTAAGTATATTATCAATAAGATTTTTTATTTCATTACTATCTGCGTCAAAATTTCCTGGTTTTATCTTCCACTTTCCTTTTTCTTTAAAACACTCTATTTTCTTTTCTCCATTTTTGATTGATACATAAGAAACTTTTTCTTCAGGTATAAAAAATATCTTCTTTTCAATTAATTTCTTTTCTTCTTTTTCCTTTTCAATCTTTTTTGTATATAAAAAATACCCACCACCAACAAGGAATAAGATAAATAGATAAACTAAATTTTTTTTAATTATTTTCATTTCAGTACTTATACTTCCTTCTTAAATACACAGAAACACCTGAAAAGAGAATTAAAAATGGAATTATAATTACACTTCCATAAAACAAAATTCTTCCCTGTTTTGCTGATAGAGATAATGGCTGACTTTCTTCTTTCTTTTCTCTTATTGAAATCAAAATATTCTCCTCTCCAAGCCAGGCAATAGAATTTAAAATGAAATCTCTATTCCCTGAAAAGTTAATAAATTTATCAGTAAGAAAATCAGAATCACCGAAAACTACCATACGGCTCTTATTTTTCTCCTTTTCTTTTTTCTCAACTGCAACTGCAACAGATAAAGGTCCTTTTATATCCTTATTATCAAACTTCACTTTCCCTTCTTCAAGCAATTTCATATTTGTTTCTCCCCAGGAGGCATCAGATGTTTTTGCTATTTCGTCAACTTCAACTCCTGAAGGTATATTTTCTTCCTTTTCAACAACTCTCGCTATGGAAAAAATACTTGCAAGATTGAAATTTTTTGTAATCTGATGATATGGATAATTTATTATCATTGGAGTTGATGCATCTCCAAGAAATTTTCTACTTGCGAGGTCAATAACAACTGAATTTTTACTTTCAACTCCGTATTCTGAAAGGAACTTCTGAATGTTGGGGAAATTACCAGGGTCAAGACATATTAAAATCCTTCCACCTTTCTCCAGATAATCTTTAAGAATTTCTATCTCTTTCTCTGTAAAATCTATCAAAGTTCCACATATTACAACTACATTACAGTCAGAAGGTATTCCTTCTTTAAGAAGAACAATTTCTCCAACTTTATATTGCTCATTTTCAAGATTTGTTTTCAGAATATTTAAATCTTTATCAATTGATTTTTCACCATGCCCTTTTGTAAAATATATTTTCTTTTTATTCTCTTTTGCTAATTTTAAAATTGCTGTTGTGATTTCCTTCTCTTCAGGAGAATATATTTTTTCATTTTTTTCTCCATATTTTAAAACAATCGTCCCATAACTTGTTATGTTATATTTTTTTGCTATGGTGGGTTTTCTATCAGGGTCAATGAATTTATATGTTATTTTGGGACAGGAATTTTTATATTGCTCAAGTATTTCTTTACACTTATCTTTTTCTGGAGAAGTTGCCTGATAAAATGCAATTATTTCAAGATTGTTCTTCAAGTTTTTTAAAATTTTCTTTGTCTGGTCAGATAATGTATATAGTTTATTTTTTGTAAGGTCAAATCTTTTATAAATTTTAGCAGAAAATAAATTTATAAAGATAACAATTCCTAAAAATATGATAATTGCAAAAATTGTATTAACTCCGTATAAAAAACTCCTTTTCATTTTATCCCCTGTATTTTTTTGAAAGAAGTATTCTTAAAGTTGTAAAAGAAAAAAATAAAGAAAAAGATAAATAAAAAATTATGTCTCTTGTATCAAGTATTCCTCTGGGGAAATTTTCATAGTGTTTGTTTAGAGATATAAAAGAGAAAAATGATGAAACTTTTCCACCTGTTATTCCTGAAGCCCATCCAATCAGCCAGAAAGACAATGTAAGTCCAAATGTAAAAGTTGCAGCAATCAACTGGTTTTCAGTTAATGAAGAAACAAAAATACCAAGAGAAATAAATGAAGAACCAAGAAGAATAAGACCAAGATAACCATTAAGTAAAACAATCTTATCAAAATCCACCCATTTCTCCAGTATAGAAAGATATATTGCCGAAGGGACAAGCATAACTATAAAAATTGTAAGACAGGCAAAAAATTTACCAAGATAAATATCAATATCTTTCAATGGATATGTAAAAAGAAGTTCTATTGTATCTGTTTTTTTCTCTTCTGAGAAAAGACGCATTGTAAGAAGTGGCAGGATAAAAAGTGATGTTATTGCCATATTATGAAAAAGAGGATTTGCTATCATCTCTGTTGGAGAAAAGGTCATCCAGGAATACTGATAAGAATATCTTGTAGAATATAAACTGTAATAAGCAACAAGATTATAAAAAAGATAACCTGTAAGAAAAGAAAAAATGAAAAGGACAACATAAGCAATAGGAGAGGTAAAGTATATTTTTATTTCTTTTTTAAAAATACTTTTCACTTTCATTTTATTCCTCTGTCACAAGTTTTAAGAAAATATCTTCCAATGTCATTTCTTTAACTTTCATTTCAAGCAAACCAAAATTTTCTCCAACAATTTTATTTGAAATTCTCTTTTTAATCTCTGGAGTGTCTTTTTTTAATCTAACTGTATATCTATTAAATTTTTCCTTTACTGGTTTTTCAACTTCTACTTTTTCTACTCCTTCTATTTCCTCAATTGTTTTCACAACTTCTCTCACCTTTCCTTCTATTACCATCTCAATTTCAATTGAACCTTTTAATTTAAATGTGAGATTTTCAACTGTATCTGTTGTAACAATCTTTCCTTCATTTATTATAATAACCCTTTCACAGGTCATACTGACTTCTGGAAGTATATGAGTACTTAATATTACAGTTCTGTTTCCTGAAAGATTTTTAATTAATTTTCTTGTTTCAATAATCTGTTTTGGGTCAAGTCCAATTGTTGGTTCATCAAGAATTAAAACAGGTGGGTCATTTATAATTGCCTGTGCTATTCCAACTCTCTGTCTATATCCTTTTGAAAGTTTATAGATACTTGTTTTTAAAACATTATCCAGCCCACATTCATAAGCAATTTTTGATATTTTTTCTATTTTTTCTCTTTTTTTAACAATTCCTTTTGTCTCTGCAACAAAATTCAAAAATTCATCAACTGTAAGTTCTTCATAGAGAGGATTTTTTTCTGGTAGATACCCAATGCTTTCCTGAACTCTTTCCGGGTTTTCCAGAATGTTATAACCATTCACATTTGCAGTTCCTGATGTTGGAGCAAGAAAACAGGTTAGCATTTTCATAAGAGTGGTTTTGCCTGCTGCATTTGGACCTAAAAGACCAACAATTTCTCCTTTATCAACTGTAAAGGAGACACCCTCAACTGCTCTTTTTCTTCCGTAATATTTTGTCAGGTTTCTTGCTTCAACCATTCCTCAACTCTTCCAAACCCGGTTTGGTCAGATTAAATAAATTTATAATGTGAAATTTTTTAACTGTCAAGAGATTCAATTAAAACTGTTGAAAGAACAGCACAAAAATTTCCAGGAATTAATTTTTCAATTGTCTTTGCTTTCAGCCCAATATTTTCCTCTTTTAAATTTAAAATCTGTGAAAGATTTTTTTTAATTTCAGGAAAATATGGATTAAGTTTTGGTTCTTCACAAACAACAACACAGTCAATATTTATTATTTTAAAATTGTCATTCTTTAAAATTGATAAAACTTTCTCAATAATTTCTTTACTTTCAATCCCCTTTATTTTTTCATCAGTATCAGGAAAGTAATATCCAATATCAGGTTTGCCAAGTGCTCCAAGAATTGCATCAGAAATAGAATGCAACAAAACATCTCCATCACTGTGTCCAAGAAGTCCTTTGTGGTATGGTATCTCAATTCCACCAAGAATAAACTTTCTCCCTTTTTCAAACTTATGAATATCAAAACCAATTCCTGTTTTCATAACTTTTTAATTTTACCACATTGTTTTATACATTTAAATCGTTATTGATAATGACCGTTGAAAAGAGTAAAATATAAAAAATGGCCTGGTAGCCAAGTGGGAAGGCAGCGGTCTGCAAAACCGCTATTCGCCGGTTCAAATCCGGCCCAGGCCTTTTTTTATTATTCAAAATTTTTAAAACGCTTATCATAAAAGGAATTATTTGACAAAAAATTCCAAATCCTTTACCATAATTAAAATTCCTCTTGACAAAATCTGAAAATGGTATAAAAATATATATAAAATAAAAAATGAAAGGAGGTGAAAAAGGATGAATAAAGGACAACTGATAGAAGAAGTCGCAAAAGTTGTTAGCACAAAAAAAGAAGCAGCAGCAGCCGTTGATGCTGTTCTTGGTGCTATTAAGAAAGCTTTAAAGAAGGGTGATACAGTCACTCTGGTGGGATTCGGAACATTCAAAGTTTCAAAGAGAAAAGCAAGAAAAGGAAGAAATCCTCAGACAGGTGAAGTAATTAAGATTCCTGCCAAGAAAGTTCCAGTTTTCAAAGCAGGAAGCGACTTGAAGAAAGCAGTAAAGTAAATTATTGTAAGGAAAGCGGGCTTTTTCAAAAGTCCGCTTTCTTTTTTATTTAAGGAAGAGTTTAAACCTTTTGAGAGGCCAGTAAAGACAAACAATTTTTCCTATTATCAACTCTTTAGGAACCGGACCCCATACAGAACTATCTTTACTGTCATTTCTATTATCTCCAAGAAGAAAATAATGATTTTCAGGTATTTTCTTTATTAGAATATAACGAGGTTTTTCTTTTATATATGGTTCAGAAATCTTTACATTATTTATATAAACATTCCCTTTCTTTATCATTATTTTCTCTCCAGGGAGTCCTATAATTCTCTTTATCAAGACATTCTTTTCTCCTTCTGGGTCATTTATCACAACTATATCTTTTCTCTTAAGTTTTTCTGGTTTTATAGCAATAACTCTGTCTCCTGCAGTCAAAGTGGGTTCCATTGAACGGGAAATAACTTCATAAAATTTAACTCCCTTCAATCCAAATAAATATCCGATACCAAAAACAATTAAAAGACCTATTATACTTCTTATAATTTTCATCATAATTAAATTTTAACCCTTGACAGTTAAAAAGTCCAGAAGGTATAACTTCATAAATCTGGAGGCAAATAATTTAATGAAAGGATATATCTCACAGGAAGAGATTGTGAGGATAAGTGAGAAAGCAGATATAGTTGAGGTCGTTTCAAGATATGTAAATCTTAAAAAAAGCGGGAAAAATTACAGGGGTTTATGCCCCTTCCATTCTGAAAAAACACCTTCCTTTTTTGTAAACCCTGAAAAACAAATTTTTCACTGTTTTGGTTGTGGAACAGGAGGAGATATATTTAAATTTCTTATGAAAATAGAAAATATTACTTTCCCTGAAGCAGTTGAAAAGATAGGCAAAGAAGTTGGTATTGAGATTAACTTTCAGAAAAAGAAGGTCTCAAATAAAGAAAAAGATGAAATTATAAAAGCGAATGAATTTGCAACAAAGAAGTATTTGGAACTGATTTTTTCATCTCAGGGGAAAATTGCTTTTGAATATCTTTATAGCAGAAATTTTGATGAAAACTCAATAAAAAATTTCTCTCTTGGATATGCTCCTTATGAAAAAAATTTCCTTATTAAGAAAATTGAGGAAGAAGGATTGAATAAAGAAATTTTTATAAAAGCAGGATTAATTTCTGATGATGGAGAAAAAGATATTTTCAGAAACAGAATAATGTTTCCAATAATGAACTGGAATGGAGATATAATTGGTTTCGGTGGAAGAGCAATTGAAGATAATATTATGCCAAAATATCTCAATACAAAAGAAAATTTGACATTCAATAAAAGTAGGTCTCTTTATGGATTGTATTGGGCAAAGGACTCAATAAAAGAAAAAAATTATGCAATTATTGTTGAAGGTTATTTTGATGTTTTAAAACTTTTTATAAATAATATAAAAAATGTTGTCGCTCCAATGGGAACTGCTTTAACAGAGGGACACTTAAACATTTTGAAAAGATATACTGAAAGAATTTTACTTGTTTTTGATTCTGACTCTGCAGGTATAAATGCTTCTATAAGAAACCTTGAAAATATACTGAAAAATAATTTTGAAGTAAAACTCTGTCCTCTCCCAACAGGTTTTGACCCTGATAAATTTATTGATGAATTTGGAAGTGAACCATTTTTAAAATTATTGAATAATTCTCAAAATTTTATTGATTTTATGATTAATGTTGAGAGTAAAAATTTTGATATAGAGTCACCGAGAGGAAAATCCCTTTTTGTAAAAGAAATAAGTAAACTTGTATCTATCATACCTGATGAGATTGAGAGAAATGAATATGTGAAGTATCTGGCAGAAAAAACAAATGTAGAAAAAGAGATAGTTAAAAAATATATTGATGAGGTTATGGATTTAGAAGAAAAAGAAATAAAGTATAAATCAGAAAAAAAAGATATAAAAACAAATGCTGAAATATACCTTTTAAAAATCCTTTTGAATAATCAGGAATATATAAAAGAAGTAATTGAAAATAAAGAAGAACTAACAGAAAGAATAAAAAAAGTTATAGAGGTAATTGAAAAATTACTAAAGAAAAACATAAAGCCCTCTATTTCAAATCTCATAAGCAGTATAGATGATGAACAACTGACAAATCTTATTTCAAATCTATCTATTGAAGAAGAGGTTCCTTTCACTGATGAAAAGAAAAGAAGAGTTTTTGAAGATTGTTTGAGAAGAGTTAAGGAAATGGCATTGAGAGAAAAACTGAAAAAAATGAAAAGAGAAATTGCTACAAGGGGAAAAGAGTATTCAGAAAAGGAACTTGAAGAAATACAAACAATTCTTTATCAATTAAAAGGGGGGAGGTAAAATGGGCAGAAGAAAGAAAACTCTTTCCAGAGGAGAAAAGAAACAGAAAATTTCAGAAATTATTGAACTTGGCAGAAAAAAGAAACATCTTTCATGGGAAGAAATAAATGAGATTTTACCTATGGAAATGACTGATCAGTCAGAAATAGACCATCTATTTGATGAACTTGACCACTGGGATATCAACATTGATGATAATGAACCATTTCATATTGAAAAAACAAAAACAATTGACACAGAAGAAGCAAAAAGTGCTTTAAGGGCATATCTTAAACATGCTGGTAGTTATTCTCTTTTAACTCATGAAGAAGAAGTTGAAATTGCAAAAGGCATTGAAGAAATGAAAAAAAAGATAAATGAAATGAAGAAGAAGAAAAAATTTTCTCGAATTCAGTATATAAAGTGCTGTCAAAAACTTAATGAATTGAGAGGGCGTCTTATAAAAGCAAATTTACGGCTTGTTATAAACATTGCAAAAAGATATAGTAATCCTAAACTTTCACTTCTTGATTTAATCCAGGAAGGGAATATCGGTCTTATGAAGGCAGTAGAAAAATTTAAATATAGAACTGGTTTTAAATTCAGCACTTATGCTACCTGGTGGATAAGACAGGCAATAACAAGAGCAATCGCAGACCATTCTTCAACAATAAGGATACCAGTCCATATGATTGAAAAAATAAATAAATTAAAAAAAATTGAAGCCAGGTCAATACAGTCAGATGATGGAGAAATAAAAGATGAAGAAATAGCAAAAAAGATGAACCTTCCTGTGGAGAAAATTAAAAATATAAGAAAATCAATGAGACCTGACCCAATATCCATTGACCTGCCAGTTGGAGATGAAGAAAGAACAACCATAGGTGATTTTATTGAAGATGGAGAAAATCCAAATCCAATAAAACATGTAAGGCATTCCCTTCTTTCAGAGGAAATAGAGAAGGCATTGAAAGTTCTTGATGAGAGAGAAGAATTGATTATAAGATTGAGGTTTGGACTTGATAAAAAAAGGTATTCAAGAACACTTGAAGAAGTCGGGAGTTATTTTCACTTAACAAGAGAGAGGATAAGACAGATAGAAGCAAAAGCAATACAGAAATTAAAAAAATCTCTTCACTCAAAAAAACTTGCACTATTTCTTGAAGGAAATTTTGAAACATCTCTTCCTACCAAGTAGTGTCTTAAAATGTTATAATTGGTGAAAAAGAAATAAATTAAAAATGTCTTTTATAAAATTTCTCGGAACAGCAGGAGCAAGGTTTGTTATGCTGAAACAACTGAGAGCATCGGGAGGAATCTGGTTCTCAATAAATAGTATAAATTTCATAGTTGACCCTGGTCCCTGCTGTCTTTTAAGAATCTTAAAAAGCAGACCAAAATTAAAGGTAGAAAAACTTGATGGGATATTTCTCTCTCATAAACATTTAGACCATTCCTGCGATATAAATCTTATGATAGAAGCAATGACAGAAGGTGGTTTTAAAAAAAGGGGTATTGTTTTTTCTCCTTTTGATGCTTTAGAAAATGACCCTGTGATATTAAAATACTTAAGGGATTTTCCAGAAAAAATAGAAGTTATTGAAGAAGGGAAAAATTATAATCTAAAAAACTTAAAGATTGAAATACCTGTAAGACATAAACATGGAGTTGAAACATATGGATTTAAATTAAGAGGAGAAAATATTCCTGTTATTTCCTACATATCTGATACTGCTTTTTTCCCTGAAATTATTGAAAAATATGGAGAAAGTGATATTTTAATTATAAACACAGTCCTTTACGAAAAGAAAGAAGGGGTTTTACATCTTTCTCTACCCGAAGCAGAGTTTATTATTTCT
>CAZRDZ010000022.1:0-11102 GCA_964599135.1 uncultured bacterium | reverse complement strand
AGGACCGTTCTCCACAAAATTACTTCTTTTTTCTGGCAAGTTCTTTTATTAGTTCAATGGCAATAACATTTCTTTGTATCTGATTTGTTCCTTCGTATATCTGTGTTATTTTTGCATCTCTAAACATTTTCTCAACAGGATAGTCCTTCATATATCCATATCCACCGAATATCTGAATTGCATCTGTTGTAACTTTCATAGCAACATCAGAAGCAAAAAGTTTACACATCGCAGATTCTTTTGAGTAGTTTTTTGCTCCTGAATCAATTGTTTTTGCTGTCTGGTAAATCAATAATCTTGCTGCCTCTATTTGAGTTGCCATATCTGCAAGCATATGTTGAATTGCCTGGAATGAACTTATAGGTTGTCCAAATTGTTTTCTCTGATGGGAATATTCAAGGGCTGCTTCATAGGCGCCTTCAGCAATTCCAAGTGCCTGTGCTGCTACCCCTGGTCTGCTTGTATCAAAGTTTTTAATTGTTATTAAAAATCCCATCCCTTCTCTTCCAAGAACATTTTCTTTTGGAACTTTACAGTTGGTAAAAACAAGTTCTCTTGTTGCAGAAGCACGTATTCCAAGTTTTTTCTCTTTTTTCCCGAATTCAAAACCATCCCATCCTTTTTCAACTATGAAAGCAGTTGAACCTCTTGCTCCTTTTGTTTTATCAGTTGATGCGATTACTACATATGTTTCTGCTTCTCCACCATTTGTTATCCATTGTTTTGTCCCATTTAGAATATAATAATCCCCTTCTTTTTTTGCAGTTGTGTTCAATGTTGTTATATCACTTCCTGCTTCTGGTTCAGTTACTGCAAAGGCAGCAATTTTTTCTCCTTTTGCAATAGGTGGAAGGTATTTTTTCTTCTGTTCTTCATTTCCAAAAAGGACTATTGGAAAAGTTCCAAGAGCAGTTCCTGCATAAGATAGAGCAATTCCACCACAAATTCTACTCAGTTCTTCAATGACAAGACATAACTCAAACACACCATAACCAAGTCCTCCATATTCTTCTGGAACAAAAACACCAAACAGGTCTGAATCAGCAAGAATTTTAACTATATCGTGAGGGAATGTTTCGTTTTCATCATACTCTGCTCTCTTTGGTAAAATTTTCTCTTCTGCTATTTTCCTTGCAAGGTCTTTTATCATCTGTTGTTCTTCTGTGAGGAAATATTCCATATTTTTCTCCTTTTTATTCGTATTTTTTAGCAACAAGTGTAATATTATGTCCACCAAATCCAAAGGAATTTGAGAGAGCAACTTTTACTTTTTTTTCAATTGCTTCGTTTGGAACATAATTTAAATCACATTCAGGGTCAGGGTATTCATAGTTAATAGTGGGTGGAATTATATTTTCTTTTATTGTCATACAGGTTATAACAAATTCAACTCCTCCTGCTGCCCCAAGAAGATGTCCTACCATTGACTTTATTGAACTAACAGGTATTTCATATGCTCTTTCACCAAAGGTCTTTTTTATTCCGACTGTTTCACTTTTATCATTCAATTTTGTAGAAGTTCCGTGAGCATTTATATAATCAACTTCTTCTAAAGGGACTTTAGAATTTATAAGAGCATGTTTCATTGCAAGATATGCACCTTCTCCAGATGGGTCAGGAGCTGTCATATGGTAGGCATCGCAACTCATTCCATAGCCAGCAAATTCAGCATATATTTTTGCTCCTCTCTTTTTAGCATGCTCTTCTGTTTCAAGGACAACAATGCCTGCTCCTTCGCCCATAATAAAACCATCTCTCTCTTTATCAAAAGGTCTTGACGCTTTTTGTGGCTGGTCATTTCTTGTTGATAGTGCTTTCATTGAGCAAAAACCAGCAAGTCCTAATGGTGTAATACAGGACTCTGTTCCACCTGCAATTATAATATCGTAGTTGCTTTCCCTCATAAAACAAATGGCAGAACCGAGAGCGTGAGCACCTGATGCACAGGCACTTACAGTTGCAAAATTTACTCCTTTTAATCCATAATAAATTGCTACCTGTCCTGCAGCCATATCAGGTATTAACATTGGAATAAGAAAAGGAGAGACCCTTTTTGGACCCGATTTAAGAAGTATTTCATGTTGTTTTTCAATTATTCTAAGGCCACCTATTCCTGCTCCTATTATTACACCGACCTTTTCTTTATCTTCTTTTTCAATTTCTAATCCACTATCTTTAATTGCTTCATCAGTTGCTTTTAGAGCAAACTGAACGAATTTATCCATCTTTCTTTTTTCTCTTGGATGGATAAAGTCAATTTCAAAGTTTTTTACTTCTGCACCAATTTTCGTATCAAATTCAGAAACCTCAAAACTTTTAATAGTATCTATTCCACTTACACCATTTATAAGATTTTCCCATGTTGTTCTTAAATCATTTCCAACAGGAGTAACACAACCAAGACCTGTTACAACAATTTTTTTCATTTTTTCTTCTCTGCAATATAGTTTATTGCATCACCAACTGTTCTTATTTTTTCAGCATCTTCATCAGGAATTTCAAGTCCAAATTTTTCTTCAAAATCCATAACAAGTTCTACAGTATCAAGAGAATCAGCACCAAGGTCATCAACAAAAGAAGCATTTTCACTAACTTCACTTCCATCAACTCCAAGTTTTTCTACAATAATATCTTTTACTATTTTTGCAATTTCTTCTCTTTCCATCTTCTCTCCTCCTTTTTTACATTACAAAACCGCCATCTATTCTTATTACCTGTCCTGTTATATAGTTTGATTTATTACTACCTAAAAATGAAACAAGTTCTGCCACTTCTTCCGGTGTTCCAAATCTCCTCAAAGGTATTTTATTTAGCATATCTTCCTTAGTTTTTTCTGGTAAATTTTCTGTCATTCTTGTCATAATATAACCAGGTGCAATTGCATTTACATTTATATTTGCTCTTGCAAATTCCTTAGCACAAACTTTTGTAAGAGCAATCAAACCTCCTTTTGAAGCAGCGTAATTTGCCTGCCCTATATTGCCTATCTGTCCTATTATTGAGGCAATATTTATTATTTTGCCTTTTTTTCTTGAAAACATAATACGTCCTATTATTTTACTACATAGAAATGCACCTTTCAAGTTTACATTAATTACTTCATTCCATTCCTCTTCTGTCATCTTCAAAACAATTTTATCTTTTGTTATTCCAGCATTGTTTATAAGAATATCTACAGTTTCAAATTTCTCAATTATCTGGTTGGTTGCTTTTTCAATATCTTCTGAATTTGTAATATCAACCTTCATAGCAATATATTCAACTCCTTTTTTTTCAAGTTGTTTACAATAATCCTCATCAATTAAAACATCCCATAGAACAAGTTTTGCTCCTTCTTCAGCAAGTTTATTTGAAATTGCTTTTCCTATTCCACCAAAAGCACCTGTAATAACAACAACTTTATTTTCCATTTCAATCTCCTTTTGTCCACTTTATTAAATTTGATGCCCAGGTTAGTCCACCACCAAAAGAAACTGTCAGTATATAATCACCTTTTTTTATCAGTCCTTTTCTGTGAGCATGGTCAAGAGCAATAGGAACACAGGCAGCAGACATATTTCCATATTTTTCAATATTTATAAAAAATTTTTCTGCAGGCATTTTTAAATTTTTAGCAACTCCCAGAATAATTCTTAAATTTGCCTGATGTGGAATAACAAGGGAAATATCTTCTTTTTTCATTCCATATTTATCAAGGACTTTATTAATTGCTTCACACATAGTTATAATTGCAATTTTAAAAAGTGGTTGTCCTTCCATTTTCATAAAATTAAGACGATTTTCTACAGTATAAAAAGAAGAAGGTAATCTTGAACCTCCTGCAGGAGCGTGTAAAAGTTCTTCATAACCTCCATCAGAAGCAAGGAATGAACCAATTATTCCTTCTTCTTCTGAACTGCTGACAATAGCCGCACCTGCTCCATCTCCAAGAAGAACGCAGGTGCTTCTATCAGTGTAATCAGTAATCCTGCTCATACATTCTGCTGCTACAACTGCGCCCTTTTTATAGGTGTTTGTTTCTATTAAATTTCTTGCAATTTCAAGTCCATAGAGAAAACCAGAACAGGCAGCAGATATATCAAAAGCAACCTTTCCTTTAAGTCCAAGTTTGTGTTCAATAAGACAGGCAGTTGATGGGAAAAATTTATCAGGAGTTATTGTTGCACATAAAATAAAATCAAGTTCTTCAGAGGAAACTTTTGCATCTTTACATGCATCAAGAATTGCTTCTTTCCCCAGGTCAGAAGATGCCATTCCTTTTGGTGCAACTCTTCTTTCTTTTATCCCTGTTCTTGTTGTAATCCACTCGTCAGAAGTATCAACTATCATTTCCATATCTTTATTTGTCAGAACAATTTCAGGTAAGTAAGAACCAGTTCCTTCTATAACAACTCCCATTTAATTCTCCTTATTTTTCATTTTTTCCTTCATAATACTTAAAAAATCAGAATCCACTATTTTTTTACCAAGTTTCATAGCACTATAAATTGCTCTTGGTGAAGACCTCCCATGAGAAATAAGGACAATTCCATCAACTCCAAGAAGTATTCCTCCTCCATATTCAGCATAGTCGGCTTTTCTTGAAAATTCTTTAAGGTTTTTTGCAACAAGTAATGTTGCTATTTTTCCTGCTACATTTTTCCTTAAATATCTTAAAAGGAGTGTTTTAAAAGACCTTGTAATTCCTTCTGATGTTTTTAAAACAACATTTCCAGTAAAACCATCTGTTACAATAACATCTGCTTTACCTGTAAAAATTTCCTGTCCTTCAATATTCCCTATAAAGTTTATCCCATCTGATTTTTCCATTAACTTATATGCTTGTTTTCTTAAATCATCACCTTTTGTTTCTTCTTCTCCAATATTTAGAAGAGCAACTTTTGGTTTTTTAATATTAAAAACAATTTCTGCATAAATACTTCCCATTATTGCTGACTGTAAAAGATGAGACGATTTTGCATTTACATTTGCTCCTGCATCAAGAAAAATTGTATTTCCTCTTGAGATGTTTGGAAGCAAAATTGCAATTACAGGTCTTTCCACTCCTTCAATTAAACCAAGATTGGAAATTGAAAGTGCTACAAAAGCAGCGGTATTGCCTGCACTCAATGCAATATCAACCTTTTTTTCTTTTAGTAATTGTAAACTTCTTGCCATTGTAGTATCTTTTTCTTTCAGTAATTGCCTGTTTATTTTTTCTCCCATAGGTATGAATTTTTTACATTCAACTATTGAGTATATTTCAGAATTTAAGTTAGAAAGAAATGAAGAAAATTTTTGTTTTTCTCCAACAAGAACAACTTTCAAATCATCATTATCTTTTATAAATTCAAGTGACTTCACAGTAGAAAAAGGTGCTTTATCACCACCCATCACATCAAGTGCAATTGAAATATTTTTCATTCCTTCTTGCCTTTTTCTTTAATAGGAACAACCAGTTCGCCTTTATAGTATCCACATTTTGGACAAACTGAATGGGGCGCTTTTAATGCACCGCAATCTGGACATTTTGAAAGAACAACATTTCTTATTTTCTTTGAATTTCTTCTTTTGCCTGTCCTGCTTTTTGAATGTTTTCTTTTTGGATTTGGCATTTTTTTCTCCTTTTTTAATAATTAAATTTTTCTTTCAGTTTTTTCTCAACAACAGAAGGGACAAAACAGGAAATTTGTCCTTTTAATTTTGCTATTTCTTTGACAAGTGTGGAACTTATAAAAAAATATTCTTCCCCGGGCATTATAAAAATTGTTTCAATTTCTTTATTCAGTTTTCTGTTTGTCAAAGCCATTTGAAATTCATATTCAAAATCAGAAATTGCTCTTAATCCTCTAACAATAAGATTTAAATTTTTCTTTTTTAAGTAATTAACAAGAAGTCCATCAAAAC
Source organism: uncultured bacterium (assembly GCA_964599135.1). Taxonomy (GTDB): domain Bacteria; phylum Ratteibacteria; class UBA8468; order B48-G9; family JAFGKM01; genus JAGGVW01. The sequence goes on along the minus strand of CAZRDZ010000022.1, from coordinate 5,216 downwards.
TATCAACTTCAATTCTCTCATCTCCTTTAAATGTTTCTTTTATCATTTCAATCCTTTCTTTCAATGTAAAAAGGAAATTCTTTCTCTGGAAAGAAGATACAGCAATAATCACCTTATCAACAATTTTTAAACTTCTCTTTATAACATCAATATGTCCATTTGTTATAGGGTCAAAACTCCCTGGATAAACTGCTTTACTATTCATCTTTTTTCCTTTTTATCAAATAGGATACAGATGTTTTTCCGTATTTTTTATTTTTGTAAACAATAAATTTTTCACTTTCAGGCATTCTGTATTTTATTCTATGTTCAACCACAATAATCCCGTTTTCATTTATTATCTGTGAATCAATTATTGTTTCAATCATATCTTTCAATTTTTTTGCAGGAAATTCATATGGTGGATCTGCAATAACAAGGTCATATTTAAAATTTCTCATTTCTTTAATTCTTTCTTCAACAGTTCCTTTTAAAACAACTGTTTTTTCCTCTATTCCAATTTTAGCAATATTTTTTTTTAGTATTTCAATTGCTTTCCTGTTTTTTTCAACAAATATAACTTTTTCTGCTCCTTCACTTATTGCCTCAATTCCAATCGCTCCTGTCCCTGCAAAAAGTTCAATTACTTTTTTATTTATTATCCAGCCCCGTAATGTGTCAAAAATTGCTTCTCGCACAACATCTTTTGTTGGTCTTATATTCTTATCTTTTATAAAAAGTAATTTTTTTCCTTTGTAAATTCCACCTATTACTCTCATAGTTTAAATTTATACGGTTTAATTCTGTGCCAGTCAATAATTAAAGAAGATGCAATAAATATTGATGAATAAGTCCCTATGATAAATCCAACAAGAAGCGCAAAGGAAAATGTGTGGAGAGATTCACCACCAAAGAAAAATAGAGATAGAACAACAAGAAGGGTTGTTAAACTTGTCAATAAAGTTCTACTGAGGGTTTCATTTATACTTTTGTTAAAAATAGTTATATAATCATCACTTCTTGTTTTTCTTATGTTTTCTCTTATTCTGTCAAAAACAACAACAGTATCATTCACTGAATAACCTGCTATTGTGAGAAGAGCAGCAATTGCGGTTGCATCAATCTGTTTTCCTGTGAGAGCAAGAGCAGAAAGAACAAAAAGTAAGTCGTGAAATATAGCAATAGTTGCACCAACAGCAAATCTAAATTCAAATCTTACTGATAGATAAAAGAGGATCCCAACTATACCCAGTAAGAAGGCATACAATGCTTTTTTTCTTAAACTGATACTCATAGAAGGAGAAACAATAGATTTACTTTTTATCTCAATATTGTTTTCTCCAAATCTGTTTTTAAGTGCTCCAATTACTTTTTCTGATGTATCTGGATTACTTTTTATAATTACTTCTTTTCCTTCAGATCCAACTGCCTGGACAGTAAAATAACCTATATTTATTTTTTTCAGAACTTCTCTTACTTCAGAAACAGAGACCTTATTCTTAAATCCAATCTGGAGTAAGTCCCCACCTATGAAATCAACTCCAAAATTCTTTTTTCCTCTCATAAAAAATGTTGTCATTCCCCATATAATAATGATAATAGAAAGTAAATAAGCAATTTTTCTTTTACCCAGAAAATCTATATTTGGATTTTTTACAAGTTCCATTTTATATCCTCAACTTTTCAACTTTTCTTGTTATAAGAATCCAGTCAACAATTGTTTTTGTTACAAAAACAGCAGTAAATAAGTTAGCAATTATACCAATACTTAAAGTTAAACCGAAACCTTTTACAGCCCCTTCTCCAAGAGAAAACAGTATAAAACCAGTAATTAATGTTGTTATGTTTGAATCAATAATTGCACTCCATGCTTTTACATAACCAGCATCCACTGCTGTTTTTGGTGATTTTCCTGTTTTTATTTCCTCCCTAATTCTTTCAAAAATTAAAACATTTGCATCAACAGCCATACCAATTGTTAGAGCAATACCAGCAATACCTGGCATTGTAAGAACTCCTTTTATTGATGCCATTATTCCAAGAAGAATAAGAATATTTAAAGAAAGAGCAAAATCAGCCAGTAAACCAAAAGCAAAATAATAAAAGACCATAAAGACAAGAACAAAAATTCCTCCATAAAGGGCTGCCTTGAAACCCTGCTGAATATATTTTTTACCGAGGGTTGGACCGACTACTTCCTGATAAATCATATTAACTTTTGCAGGTAGTGCACCTGCTCTTAAAACAATTGCAAGTTCTCTTGCTTCTTCCATATTAAATCTTCCTGTTATTTGTGCTTTTCCACCAGGGATTCTTTCCCTTATAACAGGAGCACTTTTTACAACTCCATCAAGGACAATTGCAAGCCGTTTTCCAATATTGTTTGCTGTGACTTTTTCAAAAATTTTTGCTCCTTCACTGTTAAGAACAATATTTACATCTGGAAAACCGCTTCTATCATAGCCAACATAAGCATCTTTTATGTATTTCCCGGTAAGTTCTGCTTTTTTCTTAACAAGTAAAGGGGTCTCTTTTCTATATATTCCCCTTTCATCTTTTTTCATTGTATATAAAATTTCATACCCTTCTGGAACTTTTCCATTCAGTGCCTGCTGGAGTAATTTTTCATCATCACTTACAAGTTTAAATTCAAGGAGTGCTGTTTTACCAATAAGTTTTATCGCTTTTTCTGGCTCTTTAACACCGGGTAAATCAACTATTATTCTGTCCATTCCCTGTTTCTGTATAACTGGCTCAGTTACTCCAAGTGCATCTACTCTATTCCTTATAACTTCAAGTGCTCTATCAGTCAGTTCAGAAATTTTTTCTGTTTCTTCAGGTGTTTTTTCTACCTGAAGGACAACATGAACTCCTCCTTGAAGGTCAAGTCCTTTTTTCATTTTTTTATCAACAGGATATATCTGATATATAAACAATCCGATTACTGCAACAATCAGAGCAAATTTGTAATAATAACTTTTTAACATTTTTTATTCCTTTTTATAGACCTCATCAGGATTAAAAATTTTGTCTTTTACAATTTTAAAATCTCCATCTTCAAATTTTCTGAAAAAACAGGAATAATACCCCATATGACAGGCGCCACCTTTCTGGTCAACCTTAAAAAGTAAAGCGTCATTATCGCAATCAATATAAAATTCCTTCACTGTTTGAAAATTTCCAGAACTTTCACCTTTAAGCCACAATTTTTTTCTACTTCTACTATAATAATGCATTTTCCCTGTCTCTAATGTTTTTTTAATTGCTTCTTCATTCATATAGGCAACCATTAACAATTCACCTTTTGTGTCCTGAACAACTGCTACTACAAGTCCTTTTTCATCAAACTTAATTTCCCTTATAATATTTTCAATATTTTTTTCCATTTTTAAGATTTTAATTTTACAATAAAAAAAAATAAATCCAAAATTATTTTAACATGAAAAATGAAAAACTGAAAGAGAAAATATTTAAAGAGTTGAAGAAAATAAAATTTGGTGAAACAATAAGTTATTCTTCTCTTGCTGAAAAAGCAGGTATGAAAAATAAAGTAAGATATATTTCTTCTTTCTTGAAAAAAAATCCATATCTCATTTCAATCCCCTGTCATAGAGTAATTAAAAAAAATGGCAAAATAGGAAAATATGTCCTTGGAAGTAAATTTAAAAAAATTCTTATTGAATGGGAAAGAAATTTCTTTAAAAAGTAGAGGACTTTTTAATTATATAACTTCCTATTTGTAATTGTATTGACTACTCTCCGGGAGTTAAAACTTGCACCAACTGTCAAAATTATCTTATGTGAACAGAAAATCCTTCCTCTTAATGCAAGACCTTTCGGGAACTCAAAATAGAATTTCCTTCTCTAATTCTTGCTTGTAATGACATTCCCCCACTAATTTCCAAATCTCTTTATACATTTTTTTAGAAATCAGGGTGTCAAACTTGAGTTTGAATAGTATTTCTTTGTAAGAAAACACAACAAATACTTGACAAAAAATCTTACATATGGTATCATCAGAATTAGAAAGGAGGTGAAAAGTATGAGTAGTTTCTATAAAAAATTAGGACAGAGAATAAGGAAATTGAGAGAAGAAGCAGGACTTTCACAAGAAGAATTTTCAAAAAAAATTGGAATTAATAGAGTTTCAATTTCTCAATTAGAGAAGGGAGAAAGGAAAATATCAGCTGAAGAGATAGCAAAAATTTCCAAGATATTTAATATTACTCCAGACAATCTTTTAGATTTTAACAAAGAAATTAAAGTGTCCTTACCTAAGGAGCCTGCACGAGGCAGGAAAAAAACAAGCAGGGGAAAACATGGAAAGGAACTAAGAGTAAGTGTGCCTCAAAGAAATCTGGAGAAGTTTAAAGAGATTCTTCTCTACATTCTGAATAAGGTGGGAGCGAAACCTAACATTGGAGAAACAGTACTTTACAAATTACTTTATTTCATAGATTTTAATTTTTATGAGAAATACGAAGAGCAATTAATTGGAGCAACATATATAAAAAACCATTATGGACCTACTCCTATTGAGTTTAAAAAAATTGTGGAAAGGATGGAAAGAGAAAAGGAATTAATAAAGATTAAGGATAAGTATTTTGAATACCCCCAAACAAAATATTTACCATTGAGAGAACCTGACTTAAGTAAATTAAAAGCCCATGAGAAAGAAGTAATTGATAAGGTTTTGGAGAACCTTTCCGATATGAATGCTAAGGAGATAAGCGAATACTCTCACAATGACATCCCATGGTTAACTACTGAAGATGGAGAAATAATAGATTACGAGTCTGTTTTCTATCGCACCCCTCCTTACTCAGTGAGAAATTATAATGAAGAAGATAATGAAGATATTTAGTGAAATCAGGGAAATGCCAGAATTCAAAAAAGATGTTAAAAAACTCGCCAGAAGATTCCCCACTTTAAAGGAAGACCTTCAGGTGTTTATAAAAAGACAATTAAAGACATCTCACAAGTTAAAGATAGATAACAAAGGAGTTTTTCAGATTCCAGAACTGGGAATAAATTATCCTAAAATCTACAAAGCGAAGAAATTTGCCTGTAAATCGTTAAAAGGGAAAGGCGTATTCAGCGGCATAAGAGTTATCTACGCTTACTGGGAGAAGGAAGATGTTATAGAATTCATTGAGATTTATTATAAAGGTGATAAGGAAAATGAAGATAGAGAAAGAATTTTGAAATATTATGGAGGGGAGGAATTATGAGCAAAC
>CAZRDZ010000021.1:0-11420 GCA_964599135.1 uncultured bacterium | reverse complement strand
TTCAATCTCATTCATTCCAGCCCTCTTTTCCTTTAAGAGGAACAAATTGACAACCACCAAAATTTTCTTTTATAAATTTTCCTTTAACTTTTGTAATCCTGATGAGTTCCTGTAAATACATATCTCCAACAGGCATAACAATCCTTCCACCTTCTTTTAATTGAGTGAGCAAAGATTGAGGAGTTTTGGGTCCCGCAGCAGTTACAATAATTCCATCATAGGGAGCATATTCTTCCCAGCCAAGAGTTCCATCTCCTATCTTTATTTTTACGATATAGCCAAGTTGTTGAAGAATTTTTCCTGCTCTTGTTGCAAGAGATGGAATTCTTTCAACAGAATAGACATCACACCCAATTTCAGATAAAATTGCTGCCTGATAACCACTGCCAGTTCCTATCTCAAGAACTTTTTCTCCGCCTTTTAACTGAAGGAGTTCTGTCATAAGAGCAACTATGTATGGCTGGCTTATTGTTTGTCCTTCACCTATCGGGAGAGGAGTATCATCATAGGCAAATTCCTTCAGATTTTCTGAAACAAATTTTTCTCTTGGAACAATCAGAAATGCCTCAATAACTTTTTTATCTTTTATTCCTCTTGGAATAAGTTGTGTCTCAACCATCTTTCTTCTTAATTTTTCAAAATCTATTTTTCTTTCCATATTTTTATCTTTGAAAGAGGGGGAAAAATTATTGTTAAAATCATTCTAAAAAACCTTATTGTGTCTCTTACAGGTCTAATCTGACTTCTTTCGGTTCTGTAAACTGTTTGAATTGGAACAGAAGCAATTTTAAATCCCTTCCACGATGCTTTAATTAAAAGTTCCGACTCTGTTTCATAATGAGAAGTTAAAAGATTAACTTTCTCAATCACTTCTTTTTTTATCAATCGGTATCCACATTGAGTATCAGGTATCCACTGAAATGAGAGTAAAGAAATTAAAATTGACATAGAAGCATTCGTAATTCTTCTTATCAAAGGCATATCAGTTGAAACAATTTTTCTTTTTCCAATAAATATTCCTGCTCTTTTTTTTCTTTTATATTCTTTTATGAAATTTTCAACATCTGAAAGTAAATGCTGTCCGTCACCATCAATTGTAAAAAAAGCAGGGATATTTTCAGAAACAATATATGAAAAACCTGTTTTTAAAGCAGCACCTTTACCTTTACATTGACTATGAGAAAGAACAATAGCACCTTCTTTTTTAGCAATTTCTTCTGTTTTATCAGTTGAGCCATCATTTACCACTATCACTTTTTCAAAAACTTCTTTTGCCTCTCTCACAACCTCTCCTATATTTTTTTCTTCATTATGAGCCGGTATAACAACTGCAATTTCACTGAACATTTATCAATTCCTTTAAATTTTTATTTTTTTCTTTTCCAAGTTCAGGGTCATTTTCAAGTATTTCTTCAACTTTTTTCCTTGCCAATTTCAAAAGTTCCATATCTTTCATTATATCACCAATTTTTAATGGTGGGATGCCATGCTGTCTTGTCCCGAGAAGGTCGCCAGGACCTCTCAACTTAAGGTCAATTTCTGCTATTTCAAATCCGCTTTCTGCCTGGATAAAACTTTCAATCCTTTCAAGTATTTCCCTTTTTTCAGTATAGACAACAAGGAAACAATATCCTGTTTTCCCGCTTCTTCCAACTCTTCCTCTTAATTGATGAAGTTGAGAAAGTCCAAATCTTTCTGCCTGTTCCACCACTATAAAACTTGCCTCTGGAACATCTATTCCTGATTCAACAACTGTAGTCGCAACAAGAAGTTTTATCTCTCCTTTCCTGAACATATCCATTACTTTTTCTTTCTCTTCCTGCTTCATTTTCCCATAAATAATCCCTGTTTTAACTTCAGGTAAAACTTCCTTTATCCTTTCATACTCTTCTTCTGCTGACTTTATATCTTCGTTGCCTTTAATTGATGGAGTAACAATAAAACCTTTTTCTCCTTTTCCAACCTGATATTTTATGAAAGAATATATTCTGCTTTTTTCTTCTTTATGAAAAAGATATGTAATTACATTCCTCTTACCTTTTGGCAATTCTCCAAGAGTTGAAAAGTCCATATTACCATAAATTGTAAGAGCCACACTTCTTGGTATAGGTGTTGCACTCATAACTATGTGATGAACCCCCTGCCCTTTTTGTTTTAAAACTTCTCTCTGCTGGACTCCAAATTTATGTTGCTCATCAACAACCACCATTTTTAAATTTTTAAATTCAACTCCTTCACTTAAAAGAGCATGTGTCCCTATAACAACTTTAATCTCTCCATTTTTTATTTTATCTCTTATCTCTTCTTTTTCTTTTTCAGGAAGTTGCCCAACAAGTAAAGAAACTTCTATATCCTGTTTAAGAAAAAATTCCTGCCAGTTAAGATAATGTTGTTCAGCAAGAATTTCTGTCGGTGCAAGCAAAATTGCCTGATATCCAAGACGGGCAAAAATCCATAAAGAAAAAATTGCTATTACTGTTTTACCAGAACCAACTTCTCCATGTATCAGCCGTCTTATGAGTTTTTCATTTCTTATGTCTTCAACAATCTCTTCAAGGACTTTTTTCTGTCCTTCTGTCAGTTTAAAAGGCAGTTTTGATTGAAAGATGTCTATGATATTTTTATTAATTTTTACTTTATGTGTTTCTTCTTTTTTTTGTGAAATTTGCTCCTTACTTTTTTTCCATAATAAATTTAACTGTAAAATAAAAAACTCTCTGAAAATTAAATAATTTCTTGCCTTTTGAAGATTTATTTCTGAATATGGAAAATGTATATTTTTTAAAGCATGTTTTATATTTGAAAACCCGAGTTTCTGTCTTTCTTTAATTGGTAAAAATTCGGCAGGATATTCTGAAAGATTGTTAAGAACAAATTTAATAACTTTCCTTAAAAATCTGTGTGTTAATCCTTCTGTAAGTGGATAAACAGGTAAAATAAAATCCATTTTCCCTTTTTCTTCTTTTTCATAAAAAGGAGAAACCATCTGAAGTTGATTATTAAAAGTTTCTACTTTTCCATAAATAAAAAACTTTTCTCCCTGTTTAAACACATCTTTAAGATATGTCTGATTAAAAAAAATAAGATATAAAATACCACTATTGTCAGAAACAGCAACTTTAAGATAAGGAGTTTTTCCCCATATTTTTTTCTCTTCTCGTGCAATAACAGTTGCTTTTACTGTAGCAATTTCACCTTCTTTTAAATCACATATCTTTTTAACACCTCTTAAATCAATATATTTTCTCGGGAAATAAAACAGTAAATCTTCTACATTCCGAATATTCAACTTTTTAAAATACTTATATCTCTTTTCTCCAATTGATGGTATAGCAGAAAGTGTTGTTTTAAGAGTGATATTCATTTTCCTTTAAAAGGAAGTTCTCTTTCTTCAGAAAAAAAATCATAAAACTTTAAAATCCTCAATATTTCATTTGTAAAAGAAAGATAAACTTTTCTTGAATTTATTTTTTCAACAAGAGCAGAAATTACTGCTGGAAAAAGAATTACATTATCAATCCCTTTGTCTTTCATTATTTCAATACTTTGTTTCCTTAAATTTTCTGTTGAAGGAAGAGCAGGAATTACAAGAATTTTAAGGAATTTTTCATTTTTCAGAAATCCTTTTATACCTTCGGAAAAATCCATTTTCAGAAAATCAAATATTTCAGGGAATTTGTTTAAAACTGATGGAGTGAACTTTTGAGTATGCCAGGATATTGGCTTTACCATTGCATTCTTTATTTTCTGTATATCTTCTTTCTTCAAAACAAAATTCTTAATTTCTCCTTCCTCTTTTTTTAAATTTTTCACAAAAAGTATATCCTCAATTTCAAGAACAAGAAAACTATGGATTGTAAAGAACTCTTTTACAATTTCAATACTTGGATAACTCATTTTTCTTCTTCACATTAATTTATAAAAAACCCAAGAAAATCATGCCCTTTGAAAAACAAACTTATAACAGCCCCCAACCCTAAATAAGGACCAAAAGGCACATAGTCCTCTATTTTTCTCTTTTTAAGTCCAATTAAAATTAAACTTATAATAGTGCCAAAAAGAGAACCAAAAAATAAAGTAAGAAAAACACATTTCCATCCAAGGAAAGAACCAATCATTGCAAGAAGTTTAACATCCCCTCCTCCCATTGCATCTTTTTTAAAAGCAATTTTCCCCGCAAAAGATAGTAATATAAGAACTCCGCCTCCAAGTAAAATGCCTTCAAAAGAGTAAATAAAACTTTCAAAATTCCCTGATAAATTATGGATATGAGGAAAAGCGAAGGAGAATATAAGACCAAGTAAAATACAGGGAATAACAACAACATCTGAAATTAAAAAAGTATCTATGTCAATGAAACCAACTATAATCAGAGAAAGGATAAAAATAGAATAAATAAAAAAAGAAGAAGTTAAACCAAAATTTTTATATATAAGAAAAAATAAAACTCCTGTGAGAAGTTCAACAATAAAATATCTTGGAGAAATTTTCTTATTACAGTATCTACATCTTCCTTTAAGAATTATATAACTTAAAAGAGGAATATTGTCATACCACAAAATTGGTTTTTTACAGTTTGGACAGTATGAACCAGGACTGATAATTGACTTCCCTTTGGGCAATCTAAAAATACATACATTTGCAAAACTTCCAAGAACAAGACCAAAAATAAAAATTAAAGCACCCATTTTAAAAATTATATTATAAATTTTCATATCTGTAAAAGAGTTTTTTTCTGCAGGAAAAAAATTAAATTATAGATACCTTTTCAACTTGTACAAAAAATTGACTTTATTCTTTAAAAATGTAAAAATCTTTTTAAAAAGGAAGTTTTTATGAGAGTTTATTTGATTTCACCGAGGTCTCCCGTTCCCTGTGTGAGTGAAAGAGAAAAAGCAATTCAGTTTTCCCGTCTTACTCTGGCAACTGTTGCAGCATTATTCCCGAAGCACTCAGAAATAAAAATAGTTAACGATAATTTAGATGAAATTAACTTTGATGAAAAAGCAGATATAGTAGGAATAACTTCAATTACTTCAACTGCACCGCGTGCTTATGAAATTGCTGATAAATTCAGAGAAAGAGGCATTCCTGTTATAATGGGGGGAATTCATCCAAGTATCTTACCTGAAGAAGCGTCAAAGCATGCTAATTCAGTTGTTATAGGAGAAGCAGAAGGTGTAATGGATGATTTGATAAGTGATTTTCAAAAAGGGAAACTGAAGAAATTTTATTCTTCTCCTGAAAAACCATCTCTTAAAAATCTCCCTTTACCAAGAAGAAATCTCTGGGAAAAAAATAAGTACTATCGGGAACTAAATATGGTTCAAACTACAAGAGGATGTCCTTACCACTGTGATTTCTGCAGTGTTTCAACTTTTTTTGGTAGAACCTATCGCACCAGACCAATTCAGGAAATTGTGGAAGAAGTTAAAAAACTTCCTACACGCAATATTTTCTTTGTGGACGACAATATAACTGCAATTCCAAATTATGCAAAAAAACTTTTTAAAGCCATAACTCCTCTGAAAATAAGATGGTTTGGTCAGGGTTCAATAAACATTGCAAAAGATAGAGAACTAATGAGAACTGCTGCTAAAAGTGGCTGCTATGGGCTTTTTATCGGTTTTGAATCCTTATCTGACGCCAATCTGAAACAGGTGAGCAAAACTATCAATTCAGTAAAGGAATATCATACAGCAATTAAGAAAATCCACGATTATGGAATTGGAATAGTTGGTGCTTTTATTTTTGGTTTTGACTATGATGACGAAAGTGTGTTTGAAAAAACTGTAAGATTTATTGAGAGAAATCAAATTGAACTTGCAAGTTTTTCTATTCTTACACCACTACCAGGAACAAAATTATATAAACGAATGGAAGAGGAAAGCAGAATAATTGAACGAAACTGGGAAAAATACACCTGTGGAGAAGTTGTCTTTCAACCAAAATTAATGAGTGCAGAAAAACTTCAGGAAGGATATAACTGGGCAAGAAAACAAATTTCATCGTATGGCTCAATATTCTTAAGAACATTCCATCCAAGAAAAATATCACTTCTTTCTCTCCCATTAAATCTTATGATGAGAAAAGCACTTCGGAGTTTTTTAAGAAACAAAAAAGAATCTCATTAAAATTTTTTTGTTGACAGGTGAAAATAATGTTATAATATAAATTGAAATAAATACTGAATATGGAAAAGAAAATAAAGTCATTGAATGTTCTCATAGTAGAAGACGATGATATGACAAGAAAATTGCTCGTCATTGAATTTAAGAAAAAAGGGCATAATGTCCTTGAATATGCAGATGCTTCAGCAGCCATTGAGGATATAGAAAGGGAAAAATATGAAATTGACGCAGCAGTTATTGACCTTATGAATATGGGTTATGGAGGAAATCTTGGAGATTATCTCAGAAAATTCATTGAATATAAAGAAACTGTTATTGTCTATTATACTGCTTTAACACAACAACTTTTCAATACCAAAATTCTTGACTATCCCAATACTTATTTTATTCATAAAGTTCCTGGCAGTTTGAAAAAAGTGGTTGAAAAAATTGAAGAAGAATGTCTATAATTTTTCAGAAAATTTCAAAAATTATTTTTTTCTGAAAGTTTTTTCTTTAACATCTGGTCAAGTTTATCAATAAAAATCAGTTTTTTCTCCTCTCCATAAGTTGCTCCTTTTGCTCCAATAAATCCAAAGGTGAAAAGTTCAATATATTTCTTTCCGCCAGGTGTTTTTTTAATCTTGTATTGATAGGGTCTTCCATATGGGTCCATAAAATTTGTTCCTTTTGCAAGATATGGACCTTTCCAGCCAGGAATTTCTGGATTTTCAATTAAGTCCTTTAATTTTTTCGGAACTTTCCCTGTATCTGCATAAAAAAGAAGTATTGCATTCTCAATGTTTTCAAAGTCCTTCAAAACTTTTTTTGTTCCTTTTTTCGTAATTCCCAGTTCTCTGACAATTCGTGATGCCTCCATTGTCTGCATTGCGTTTATTTCTGCAATTCCTCCAACTATACCAATTTCAGAAAAAGGAATTGATTGCTTCCATTTTTCCCATTCCTGTCTTTCTTTCTCTTCAAGAACTTGAGGTGGAACAGGAGGTTTATTGGAAACAACGGTTGTTGCCATATTTTCTTTAAGCAAAACATATCCCTTTGTAATTCTTGATAAAACTCCAACCTCACCTGAAATAACTGCAACTCTGGTGGATTTTCCCTGCTGGGCAAAACTGACCATAAAAACTGTTCCACGAACAGCAGCAACGGTATTGGGTGTCTCTACTTCATATTTAGATTCTTCTTCTGGTAATTTCTCAACAACTGACCATATCTTTCCTCTTGGAACCTGAACTTTTACTTCTTTAATTTTACCTTTCTTAAAAAGCCCTCTTGATATTCTTATAACAGTGTTTTCAGTAAGAGTTATAACTGCTTTCTTACCAAAAGATATTATTGCCTCAGAAAAAGGACCTGTTTTTACATATACTCCTTCTCTCAAATTGCTTTTTTCTGGTAAATCATCCCACTTTTTTTCAAGAAAATTCCAGTAAAAAACATTCCCTTTCTTTTTAAATAGCATTATATTTTCTGCTTCCTCACATTTCAGGAAATAAGGAAACAAAAACAATAAAAATAAAAGAAAAAAGATTTTTTTCATTTTTCACCTCCATTTTCTTCCCATATAACTTTATAAATCATTACCTTTTTCTCTTTTCCTTTAACTTTTATTTCTCCTATAAACTCACATTTAACTTCTTCTCTTACATTCTGGTATGTGTTCTCAGTAATCAAAATCTCTCCTCCCTTTGCTATTTCCTGAACTCTTGAAGCAAGATTAACAGCATCTCCTATTGCAGTATATTCCATCCTTTTCTCAGTCCCTATATTTCCTATTACCATATCTCCTGTATTAATTCCAATCCCTATTTCAATAAACTCAAACCTTTTTCTGATTTTTTTCATCATTTCAATTGCTGAAAGGACTGCCTTTAAAGGGTGATTTTTATCTTCAACAGGAGCACCGAAAATTGCCATTATCTCATCTCCTATAAATTTATCAAGCATTCCTCCATATTCAAAAACTGCTTCTGTCATTACTTTAAGGGATTCATTAAGGAATTTAAATGTTTCTTCTGGAGATAACCTTTCAGAAATTGATGTAAAACCTCTTATATCGGCAAAAAGAACTGTCAGGTATTTTCTCTCACCACTAAGGGAAATTCCATTTTTATATTCAAGGAGTTTATCAACTGTGGAAGAAGGCACATACTTACCAAAAATGTTTTTTATTCTGAACTTTTCTCTTCTTTCCTGAACAAATTGTGAAATGGTCAATATAAGATATCCTGTAAAAATCGCCATTATCCCTGTTGAAATATTAACCCATATAAAGTGAGTTTTAAAAATCCAGAATGAGAAATATGCAAAAAGAAAAGAAAGAACAATAACAACTGAAAGACCATATAATGGAGAAATTACTGAAACAGGTATAACAGTAATAAGAGAAAGAAAAAAAGGTATGAAAAATGAAGATTTCTCATCAAATTTTCTTATAAACTCATCCTTTAAAAAATTTTCAAGAAAACTTATATGAACTCCGACAAGTGGATAATTGGCTACACCAGAAACATTCCCGATGTCTGTAATACCAGTTGCTGTTAATGCAACAATTACAATTTTATCTGAGAACTCTTCAGGAGAAATCATAGGAACTTCTCCTTTTTTAAACTGAAGATATGATTTCATAACCTGGATAAATGAAAAATTAGGTATTTCTGATAAATCAGAGTAAAAATTGATATATGTTGAATAATGGCTATCAACAGGAATTTTTTTCACCTTTTCATCAATTTCCAGAAGAACATATCTATCCTTTATTTTTATTTTTGAAATATGATAAACACTCTTTAAAATAGAAATCCCAAAAGAATAATGTAATCTATTATTATATTTTACAAAGAGCGGATACCTTCTTATAATACCATCCTTATCAGGTGGGCAATTTACAAATCCACTTCCAGCAGCACTATTTTTCAAAATAGAAACAGGATATACAACTTTCTCTCCTTTGTAAAATCCCTTTTCATTTTCAATTCTGTAAAAAAAATAAGGTAGAATAACATTCCCTGCCGTTTTCATTGAAGTAGAGAAATGTTTATCTTCGTCAGGTTTAGAATCAAGAAAGAGTATATCGTAAACAGTTGCTCTGGCTCCAAATTCCTTCATTACCTTTGTAAATTCGGCATACCATTCTCTTGGAATAGGCCAGCCCCCAAGCGGTTTCAATGTCTCTTCACCAATAAATACAAGAACAATTTTGCTGGAAGGACTCTTTAATGGATTGAAACTCATTCTCCAGTCATATGTTATAAGTTCAATTTTCTTGAATATTTCAAACCTTGATAAATAAAAAAAGATAAGTCCGAGAATTAAAGATAAGCAAATCCCTTTTTTAAATTTGTTATTTTTCATAATCTGGCTTAACAGGAATTTCTAATATAAAAGAAGTCCCCTTACCTTTTTCTGAAATAACTTCTATTTTTCCTTTATGCTCTTCAATAATTTTTTTAACAACAGGCAGTCCAAGCCCTGTTCCTTTATGTCCTTTTGTTGTAAAAAAGACCTCAAAGATTTTATCAAGATTTTCTTCAGGAATTCCCCCGCCATTGTCTTCTACAATTATCTGAAAATATTTACCATTTTCAAGTTTTTTTGTAGAAATTTTAATGAAACCACGACCTTCAGGAATAACTTCTGATGAATTACTTATCAAATTTAAAATTGCTCTTTCAATTCCTGTAATATCTACCATTACTTTATCAATTTCACTATCAAATGAGAAACAAAATTTGCATCTTTTTTCTTCTAATTTTTCTTTATAACTTTCGCAAATACTTTTCAACAAATTGTTTATTTTTACTTCCTGATAAAGTGGTTTCTTCTTTGTTGAGAAATTCAGCATATCAAGAATAAGATTTGAAATCTTCTCAAAATTTGCTTTTATAATTCTCCACCCGATTTTCAGATTTTCTTCCTTATAATTTTCTACTGACTCATCAACGAGAGCAATTCCACCACTCAATCCGTTCAATATATTTTTTATATCGTGAGATAAAGCAAGCATTGTTTCAGCAACTGTTGAAAGACGGGTTTTTCTTATATTTTCTCTGTAAAGATATGCATTCTCAATACATAGAGCAGATTGATTTGCAATTATTTTCATTAACTCTTCATCTTCTTCTGTAAAAGATTGTCCATTCTTTTTATTTATCACCTCAAGAACTCCAAGTAATTTACCCTTTCTTAAAAGAGGAACTGCAAGAATATTTTTTGTCTTAAAATTTGAAATCCTATCTGCTTTAGAATAAAAATACTTACTTTTACTCACATCCTTAACATTCATAATTTTTCTTTCTTTAGCACATTCACCTGCAATACCCTCCCCCATTTTCAACTTTACTTTTTTTATTATTTCTCCTTTTTCCCCTGTTGCAACTTCAAAAAAAAGAACATTTTCTTTCTCATCATAAAGAAGTAAAGAACTCGCTTCTGCATTTAAAATTTCTTTGCTTTCTTCCATAATTTTTTCAAGAAGTTTATGAAGGTCAGAAATTGAAGAAATGAAGGAACTTATTCTCTCCAGTGTCTCAAACTTTTCTTTTAACAAACCCTTCCCCATATTTTTATTTTAACATAGAAATACTTTTTTATATAAATATTTTCATCAACCATAGTATTTTGTCAGAAAAACTATTTCTGGATGTGTTTTGACAACTTCAAATAAAACTAACGATGGGGATATTTTGTATTAAGAAATTTTCTGGCAAGTTCTCTTAAAAGTTCATCTCTTGACCTGACAACAAGGAAATGCTGCAAAACAATACTTAAAGAAGTGAAAAAAATCAAAATTCCACCTATTCCACCCAGAAGATTTGCTATTTTTATATATAATCTTTCATCAGGAAAAGCAGTAAGAGTAAGCCCTACCAGAACTGCTTTATAAACTGAATGGAAAAGAATTGATGAAGTAATAAGGAAAACAATTCCTGTTATTATCGTTAACTTTAAAACAAAATGCCTCTTAAGAATTCGCAATAACTCTTTGAAAAAATTATATTTTCTCCCGAGGGAAATTTTTTTTGCTTTCTTCCACAATCCTTCCTTTTCCCCTTTCTCACTCACTTTTTTCTCCTGTTGATTTCCTATTTCCTCTTTTTCAACTTCTTTTATATTTTTAATAATTTCATCTCCTATATCCTCCTGAATTAAGTAAGACGCAGATATTTTACTCTCCTTTTCATTCATTTCTGTTCTCTTCTGTATCTGCTCAACAAGTTTCTCAATAAACTCTTTGAATTTATCTTCTTTTAAAATTTCCTCTATTATCAATCTTAAATCATAACCATG
>CAZRDZ010000020.1:0-11430 GCA_964599135.1 uncultured bacterium | reverse complement strand
TGAAAAGTAAAACATCATTTGGGAGGAAGTATAAGGAAAAAGAACATCCATTCAGGAGTGCTTTTCAGAGAGATAGGGATAGAATAATCCATTCTACTGCATTCAGACGTCTTGAATACAAAACACAGGTATTTATATATGGAGAGGGAGACCATTACAGAAATCGGTTAACTCATACAATTGAAGTTCAACAGATAGCAAGAACAATAGCAAGAGTTTTAAAATTAAATGAAGACCTTGTTGAAGCAATTTCTCTTGCTCACGATATTGGACATACACCTTTTGGACATAAAGGGGAATTTGTTTTAAATGAACTTATGAAAGAAAAGGGATTTGATGGTTTTGAACATAACAAACAGGGATTGAGAATTGTTGATATACTTGAAGAAAGATATCCAGATTTTCCCGGGTTAAATCTAACATATGAAGTAAGAGAAGGAATAATCAGACATAAAACAAGTTATGATATACCACTTATTGAAGAAAAATACAAAGAGTTTATAAAATTTAACTCACCCTCTCTTGAAACACAGGTTGTAAATGTTGCAGATGAAATCGCTTATACCTGCCATGACCTTGATGATGGTTTAAGGTCAGGGATTATAAATTTTAAAGAACTTGAGAAAGTAGAATTATGGAAAGAAATGGAAAAAATATCTGAAATTGAAAAAATACCAGAAAAACATAAAAGGCATGTTATCATAAGAAATCTTATAAATTATCTTGTGAATGATGTCATAATTCAAAGTATAAAAAATATTGAGAATTCAGGAATTTCTTCAATTGAAGATGTAAGAAAATCAAAAACTTTAATATCTCATTCAGAAGAAGTAAAAGGGAAACATAGTCAATTGAGAAAATTTCTTGAAGAAAATATGTATGAAAATTACAGAGTTATAAGGATGGCACAGAAAGCAGCAAGAATAATTAAGGAACTTTTCAAAGCATATTTAGATGAACCAAAGCAACTCCCTCCACATATTCAGAAAAAACTTGAAAAAGAGCCAAAAGAAATTGTAATATGTGATTACATTGCAGGAATGACAGATAGATTTGCCCAGATAGAACATCAAAAATTATTTGACCCCAAATCCCTTGTTTAAAATGGAAGAAAAAAAATTCTGGATAATCGCCTCATTACTTAAATTTAAACCTTCAAAATTATATGCTTCAATTGAAAAAGCAGGAACTATTGAGACCCTTTTTAACTTATCAGAAAAGGAATTAGTGAAGAGAAAAATTGATAAGAAAACTATAGAAAAAATAAAAAAGTCAAAATTTGTTAAGTGGGAAAAAGAAATTGAATTTACAGAGAAAAATGAAATTAGAATAATTACAATAGAAGATAAAGAATACCCGCCCTTTTTAAAAAAAATTTATGACCCTCCTTACCTCCTCTATGTAAAAGGAGAAATAGAAAATCATCCATACCCTGTTGCAATGGTTGGAACAAGAAATCCATCCCATTATGGAATTAAAATGGCAGATAAACTTTCTTTTAACCTTGCCTCAATTGGTTTTACAATAGTCAGCGGTCTTGCAAGAGGAATTGACACTGCTTCTCATTATGGAGCAATAAAAGTAAAAGGAAAAACCATAGGTGTTCTTGGTTCTGGATTTGCTCATTTTTATCCTCGTGAAAACCTGAAACTTGCTGAAAAAATTATTGAAACTGGTGGAGCAATAATAACGGAATTTTCTTCTGAAACATTACCAGAAAGATGGAATTTCCCTTTAAGGAACAGAATAATAGCAGGGATTTCAAAAGGAGTTATCGTTGTGGAAGCAGGACCGCGCTCTGGAGCAATTATAACAGCAAATATAGCACTTTCAGAAGGTAGAGATGTTTTTGCCATACCAGGGCAGGCAGACAGTATAACTTCAAAAGGCACAAATAAACTTCTGAAAGATGGTGCAATACTTGTGGAAAGTATTTCTGATATACTGAACGAATTTAACATTAAAATAACTGAAAAAAAGAAGAAGAAAAACACTGAAAAAGAAAAAATAGAATTAAATAAAGAAGAAAAGAAGGTGCTTTCTTTCATAAACGAAAGAAGGAATATTGAACAACTTCTTAAATTAACAGAAATGGAATATCCCATTCTTTCAAAAATTCTTCTTAAACTTAAACTGAAAGGAATTATAAGAGAACTGCCAGGGAAAAATTATGAGTTAATTCAGAACTGAAATGTTTTTTTACATCTTTTTAATGTGATATAATAAAATAAAGGATTTACAACATAAGGAGGGGAAAAATGAGAATATTCGGGAAAGTGGTAGGAACAATTTATATATTATGTGGTATTACTCTTGTTATTTTTTTCCTTACCGTATGGGCAAATCCAGAACTAATTAACACAACTGAACAACTTTTAAATGAAAATATCACAACAACTGGAGGAATTGCAATAGGAATAGTTATTCTTGGAGTTATATACATCGTAAACTGGTTTGAATATATAAATAAAACAAGAAATGTTTCCTTTGACAATCCTGGTGGAAAGGTAAAAATTTCTCTAAAAGCAATTGAGGATTCAATCACTGCTTTAATATCAAGAGAAGTTGAAGGGATTAAATCGTTAAGAGTAAAAAATTATGTCTCCCCAAAGGGCCTTGAAACAAGGATTTATCTTAAATTAATATCAGGGTTAAATATACCAGAGACCTGCTCTACAATTCAGGAAATAACAAAGAATTATCTTCAGGATACAGTCGGAGTTGAAAGAGTTTCAAATATAGAAATCAATGTTACAAATATATCAGGTGGAGAATTTTTATCTGAAACAACTCCAGAAAAATTAGAAGAGGAAGAAGAGCATGAAAGTTGAAAGATTAAAAAAAGAAATAGAAGAGAGCATTAATCTTAAAAAATTCTTCCTTAAAGAAGAAAATCTGGAAAAAATAGTGGGTGCTGTCTCAATTATAAAATCTGCTTTTAAAAAAAATAAAAAAATTCTCCTTTGTGGAAATGGTGGAAGCGCCGCTGATTGTCAGCATTTTGCAGGAGAAATGGTCGGAAGATTTAAAAAAGAAAGAAAACCATTACCATTTATATCCTTAACTACAAATACTTCCATTTTAACAAGTGTAGGAAATGATTACTCATTCAAAAGAATTTTTGAAAGACAGGTTGAAGGCATTGGTAGAAAAGGAGATGTTCTTATATGTTTTTCAACTTCAGGTAGGTCTGAAAATGTGATACTTGCAGCAAAAAAAGGTAAAGAAATTGGAATGAAAATTATTTCACTCACAGGAAAAATTCCAAACCCACTTGCAAAAATTTCAGATATTACTCTTTCTGTTCCTTCCAATGAAACTCCAAGAATACAGGAAGTTCATCTTTTAATCTATCATATTATTTGTTCTCTTGTTGAATAATGGAAAAGGTAAAAAATTTCACCCAGATAGCAGAAATAGTTAATGAGTTAAAAAGAAAAGGTAAAAAAGTTGTTTTTACAAATGGTTGTTTTGATATTTTACATTCAGGACATATAAAATTATTGAAAAAAGCAAAAGAACTTGGGGATGTTCTCATACTTGGAATAAATAAGGATAAATCAATTAAAAAATTAAAAGGAAAAGGTAGACCTATTATGAATGAAAAACAGCGTATTGAAATCATTTCAGCAATAGAATTTGTTGATTATGTTGTGCCTTTTGGACAACCAACTCCTGAAAAACTTATAAAAAGAATAAAACCTGACATTATTGTAAAAGGTGGGGACTATAAGAAAAATGAAGTAATTGGAAAAGACATCGTTGAAAAATATGGAGGAAAAGTATATATTTTCCCACTTGTAAAAAATATATCAACGACAAAAATAATAAAGAAAATAAAAAAGATGGAAGAATGAAAGCAATTCAAATAATTGATGTGAATTTTAACAGAATAAGAGAAGGAATTAGAGTTGTTGAAGATGGAGTTAGATTTTATATTGAAAATGAAAAACTTTTTAAAAAAGTAAAGAATTTCAGACATAAATTTATAAGTGAAGTTCTTAAAAACTTTGAATTGAAGACATTAAGAAGGGAAAGGGATATTTTCAAAGATACTGGCAGGAAATATGATATATTAAAAAAAGAAAGTATAGATAGGTTGATTGAAAAAAACTGTTTAAGAATTGAAGAAGGATTGAGGGTTATTGAAGAATATTCAAAATGTTTTAGAAATTCTCAATCAAAAATTTTTCATAATTTAAGGTTTCAGTTTTATGAAATTGAAAAACAGATTATAACTTATCTCTCAAAGAAAAAAATACCAGTTCCTTCTGTTTATGTGATTATAAATTTAAAAGATAACCAGAACATTATGGAATTTGCAGAAAGTATTATTGAGGGAAAACCAGATATAATTCAGTTGAGATATAAAGGAGTTGACACAAAGTTTTTTGCAAAAACAGCAAAAAAATTGAAAAAAGTTATTCCTGATGAGATAATATACATAATAAATGACAGAATTGATATATGTTTGATAAGTGAAGCAGATGGAGTGCATCTGGGAGAGAAAGATATTTCTGTTGAAGATGCAAGAAAAATTCTCCCTGATAAAATTATTGGTGTTTCAATAAATTCACCAGAGGAAGCAGAAAAATATTTGAATAAAGACATTGATTATCTTGCTGTTGGGGCTATTTATCCATCTCCAACAAAAAAAGATAGAAAAACAACAGGACCAGAGATAATAAAAGAAATTAAAAAGAAATATACTATACCTATTGTGGCAATTGGAGGTATAAATAAAGAGAATGTTTGTGAAGTTATAAAAAATGATGCTGATTGTGTTGCCTTTGTATCGGCGATAGAAAAAGCAGAAAACAAACAAAAATATTTAAAAGAAATGAAAAGGAAGGTGAAAAAAGAATGGATGAAGACAAAAAGAAAGAAGAGGGAAAACAACCAAAAAAACCCCCGGTAAACAATAATATTGTTAAAGGACTTATTTTCTGGATAATTACAGGTATTATTCTTTTTTCTCTTTTGAAATTTTCCAAATATGAAGGAGAAAGAAAAAATATTATTTACAGCGACTTTTTAGAAAATGTTGAACAACATAATATAAAGGGAATAGTTAAAATAAAAGATGGGTATATTTATGGAGAATTAAAAAATGGAACGAAATTTTACACTTATAGTGGAGAGGACTCTGAACTTTACAAAATTTTAAGAGAAAATAATGTCGCATTTAAACCAGAACCAACTTCTTCTTTCTGGACAAATCTCTTTGTATCAACTTTCCCTGTGATTTTAATATTTCTACTCCTCTGGTTTATGATTTACAAACAGGTATCAACTGAAGGAAGTCGCGTTATGTCTTTTGCAAAAAGCAAGCCATTACTGCCTGATTCCAGAAACAGAGTTACATTTGCTGATGTTGCTGGATGTGAGGAAGCAAAAGATGACCTGAAGGAAATAATTGAATTTTTGAAAAATCCAAAAAAATTTATCCGACTTGGAGCAAAAATTCCAAAAGGGGTTCTTCTTATCGGACCTCCAGGAACAGGGAAAACACTTCTTGCAAAAGCAGTTGCGGGTGAAGCAAAAGTTCCATTTTTAAGTATGAGTGGTTCTGATTTTGTTGAAATGTTTGTTGGAGTTGGAGCAGCAAGAGTTAGAGACCTTTTCAAACAGGCAAAAAAACTTGCTCCTTGTATTGTTTTTATTGATGAAATAGACGCAGTTGGAAGGCAGCGTTTTGCAGGACTTGGTGGAGGTCATGACGAAAGAGAACAAACATTAAATCAACTTCTTGTTGAAATGGATGGTTTTCAGACAGACGAACATATAATTGTTATGGCTGCAACAAATAGACCTGATGTTCTTGACCCTGCTTTAACAAGGCCTGGAAGATTTGATAGAACTGTTGTTGTTGATATGCCAGATATAAGAGCCAGAGAACTGATATTAAAAGTTCACACAAAAAATAAACCATTAGATGAAAATGTTGACCTTAAAATTCTTGCAAGGGCAACTTCTGGACTTTCTGGAGCAGACCTTGCAAATATTGTAAATGAATCAGCCCTGATTGCTGCCAAAAAAGGAAAAGATAAAATTGATATGAGTGATTTTGAAGAAGCAAAAGATAAGGTCTTAATGGGAGCAGAAAGAAAAAATCTTGTTATAAGTGATGAAGAAAGAAGAGTGATTGCTTATCATGAATCAGGACATACCCTTGTTCAAAAAAGTTTACCAGAAGTTTATCCTGTCCATAAAGTTACGATTATACCGAGAGGAAGAGCACTTGGACTAACTCATATATTACCTGAACAGGATAAATTTATCCAGTCAGATACATATTACAAAAATTCATTGGCTGCTTTACTTGCTGGAAGGGCTGCTGAAAAATTAATTTTTGGTAAAATGTTCACAGGAAGTGAAAACGACTTAAAAGTTGCAACAGAAATAGCAAGAAGAATGGTTTGTGAATGGGGTATGAGTGAAAAACTTGGTCCTGTTATATTCAGACATAATGAAAATGTTTTTCTTGGAAGGGACCTTGTCCAGATGAGAGAACATAGTGAAGTAACAACAAGAGAGATAGATGAGGAAATAAAAAGAATTCTTGAAGAAGCAGAGAAGAAAGCAGTTGAAATTCTTACAAAAAATATTGATAAACTCCATAAACTTGCAAATACACTTTTAGAAAAAGAAACACTAAAATCAGAAGAAATAGATGAATTGCTCGGAATAAAAAAAGAAAAAGGGGAAAAGGATGAACAGGGAGAAAATAGAAAAAGCGGTGAAACAGATACTTGAAGGTATTGGAGAAAATGTAAATAGAAAAGGGCTGAAAGAAACACCCAGAAGAGTTGCTAAAATGCTTGAGGAAATTTTAAGTGGTTATAAGCAAGACCCGAAAAAAATCCTTGGGAAGGTTTTTTATGAGGAATTTAATGAACTTGTTCTTGTAAAAGATATCCCATTTTATTCTCTCTGTGAACACCATATACTCCCATTTTTTGGTAAAGCACATATTGCATATATACCAGATGGCAAAAAAGTTGTTGGAATAAGTAAGTTTGCCCGTCTTGTTGATGTTTTTACAAAGCGGTTACAATTGCAGGAAAGAATGACAAACCAGATTGCAGATACAATAATGGAAACTTTAACTCCTCAGGGAGCAATGGTTGTAATTGAAGCAGAACATTTATGTATGATAATGAGAGGAGTTAAAAAGCCAGGAAGTAAAATTGTAACTTCAGCAATGAGAGGAATATTTTTAAGGGACTTAAGAACAAGAGCAGAAGCACTCAATCTGATTATGGGAGAAAAAATTTCTCCCATTTGATAAATGGAGAGAAAATAAGAACCACTCCTAAAATCATAAAAATAATTCCAATTATTGCAAAAAAATCAGAAAGTCCTTCTTTCTGGTATGTAAGTTTTGGTTTAAAAGTAAAGAAACTTCCCATCCCTATTAGAACCAGACCTGTTATTAAAATTCCTATTTTAAATTGTTCCATTTCTTTCCTCTTTCCTGTTTTTCATTATCCCAAAAATTTTTCCATCAATAATTCTTTCCCCTTTCACAAAGATTATTTTATTTTTCAAATTTTTTTGAGAAGAAACTAAAAATGGGATATAGTTTTCTGAATAACCAGCCCAGAAATTTCCTTCTTTTTTTTCAACAAGAACATTTAAATTTTTGTTAAGAAAATTACTCATTACTTTCCTTCTATTATTTTCTGCGACCTTGAAAATGACTTTCTCTCTTTCTTTTTTTATTCTCCAATCAACTTTATTTTCAAACAACATTGCTTCTGTCCCTTCTCTTGGAGAAAACGGGAATATATGAACTTTAAGAAAACCAACTTCTTCAACTGCCTTACAGGACTTTCTAAAATCTTCATCTGTCTCTTCCGGGAAACCAATCATTATATCTGTTGTAAATGTAACATTCTTAAATTTTTTTCTTATGTATTCAATTTTTTCAAGATACTGTGAATAATTATATCTTCTCCTCATCAACTTTAAAACTCTATCTGAACCACTCTGTAATGGAATATGAAAATGGGGACAGAAAATTTCAAATGAAGACAGGAAATCAATAAATTCTTTATCTATATGAAAAACCTCAATTGAACTTAATCTTAATCTCTCAATCCCTTTTATTTTTGAAATTTTCTCAATTAAATCAGAAAGTTTTTTCCCATTATCTTTTCCATAAGCACCAAGGTCAACACCTGTAAGAACAATTTCCTTATACCCATTCCCGCCAAGAGTTTTAATCTCCTCCAAAATTTCATTCTCATCTCTTGAACTCACTTTTCCTCTTACAAGTGGAATTATACAGTATGAACATTTATTTTCACATCCATCCTCAATTTTAACAAATGCCCTTGTATGCTTTTCAAAAAAACTGATTATTCTTGTTCTATTGAAACAGGCAAATTTATCAAAAATTTTAACATCTGGGAAATTTACTTTAATTCTCTCTCTTTCTTTATTAACAAAACATCCTGTAAGCCAGACATCTTTACCTTCTCTTATTTTCTTCCTTATTATTCTTCTTACTTCTTTTTCAACTTTATCTGTAACACAGCAGGTATTTATTACACAAACATCATTATTCTGCCTGTAAAGAAAAGGGATATTTTCTTTTAGCAATTGTGTCTCATATTGATTTACCTTGCATCCGAATGTAATAAACTCAAATCTCATTTTTGAGGAGGACCGTCCTCACATTGTTATAAAAGAGCCTCAATTTCAAGTCGGGATAAAAGATAGGAAATTGTGGATTCTGCTCCCTGATTTCTATTTGCTCCTTTTGGAGTTAATCCATCAAAACACCCACCTGTAACTGGGTCATACATCATCTCTCCTTTTGTATTTCTTCCAAGATACCAGTCAAAAACTATTAAAGCATTTTCTCCATATTCTTTCTCTCCAGTAACTTTCATCCCTGCTTTCAATGCCTCAATCATACAACTTGCTTCTATGGGTTGCTGGTCATAATATGGTCTCTTCCCCCCCCTAATATACCACTTCTTATTTCCTATGGGTATAAATCTGTTATCAATTATCGTTATGTTTTTTATAAACTCAAGTGACTCAAGTCCTATTTCAAGATACTCGTTTTTCTTTGTAATATCATAGGCAAGTAAAAGTCCAAGAGGTAATTTTGCATTTGCATAGGTTATAATATTTTCAAACCATTTCCAGTCATTTCCTGCTGTCACTTTATATGCTTCAACAAGTCGGTCTGCAAGTTTTTCAATTAGAGAAATTGTTTTTTCTGATGGTTCAACCTTTGAATAATAATTCAGTCCCTGTAAACATAGCGCTATCCCTCTTAATGAGAAAACATTTTCTATCTGTGGTAAAGAGGTTGAAAAAATGTGGGAAGCAGCCCCTTTTATATTTTCATGAATAAAATCTGAAGAAAGTAAAAGCCCCATAGCCCATATAACTCTCCCAAAACAATCATCTCCTCCTTCATTATCCAGAAAATTCCTCTCATATCCAAGAAAATTGTGAAATTTACCATTTGATTTCTGCATATAATAGATAAAACTTAAATAAGTATTTATTAACCTTAAACTTGTTTCATCCTGTGATAAATTATAATGTTTAACTGCAACAACAAGAGCCCTTGCATTATCATCGGTTGTATATCCTGTCTTTCTGTTTGCCATAGAAAAAGTAGCGTGCTGAATTATTCCTACATCATCTGTAAGAGTCACAAGATGAGAAAGTTTAATAGGCAATAATCTATCTTCAAAAAATGTAGATGCTTTCTCTTTTCTTCCCTGACTTACCTGTGATAAAAGTTTGAGATATTCCCAGGATACCTGTTCCCATGTCATTTTCTGACCAAGAGAATATGCTTCTCTTTCCATTTGTTTTTTCACTTCTGGATTATCAAGGAGATAAATAACTGCATCAGCAATTTCTATGGGGTCTCTGAACTTAACAAGCATACCTCTTCTTTTTTCTTCAATAATATCTTTTGCGTAAAGATAAGGAGTGGATATTACAACTTTCCCACAGCCAACTGCATAAGAAAGTGTTCCACTTGTTATTTGATTTGGATTTAAATAAGGTGTTATATAAATGTCTGTTGCTTCAAGATATTCAAGTAGTTCTTTTAAAGATAAAAACTTATTAACAAATCTTACATTCTTTATTACTCCCAATCTCTCTGCTTCATTTTTCAAAAATTCTCTATATGATTCTCCTTCCTGTTTTTTCACATTAGGATGTGTCTGCCCAATTATAAGATAAACAACTTCAGGATAATCTCTTACAATGGAAGGTAAAGCATAAATAACATATTCAAGTCCTTTCCCCCTGCTCAAAAGACCAAAAGTTGAAAGAACTATATTTTTTTCAAGTCCTAACCTTTTCTTTGCAAATTCAGTTGGTCTTAAATAAACAAAAGGAACACCATGATGAATTATTTCCACCTTCCTTGGAGTTATCCCATAATATTCTTTTAAAATATCCCTCCCAATTTTTGTCATAACAACTATTGAATCGCAGTTATATGCTATTTTTCTTACAATTTCTCTCATCTTAAAAGACGGATTTGGTAAAACTGTATGAAATGTTATAACAACTGGCTTTTTCAAATTTTCTAAAAAATCCAGAATATACTCTCCCATATCTCCACCAAAAATGCCAAATTCATGCTGGACACTTACAACTTCTATATCAGAATTATTAACAAATTCAGCCGCTTTTTTATAATCATCTCTTACTTCCATCCTTATAATTTTTTTAACTTCCCTCGGGTAATTATAAGTTTCGTCTTTTCCATTCAAAGCAATAACAGAAGAAGGGATTAAAGGATTATGTTTATCAATATGGATTAACAGGTCATTAGTAAAAGTGGCAATACCACATTCTTTTGGAATGTAAGTTGCTACAAAACATATCCTTGGTTTATAGATACTGTATTCTGAAGGCATAAAATGTTTTACCTGTTCAGCCAATTTCATCTTTACTCTCCAGATTTTGTAAAATCATAAATTAAACTTCTATCAGCAAGAGACATATTTTTAATATAACAGTTATCCTTTATTATAACTTCACTTCCAATTATACTGTTTTCAATTTTACAGTTATTTCCTATTACAGTTTTCCTGAAAATTATAGAATTTTCAATTTCACAATTCTCTCCCACAAAACAGTCATCCCCTACAATTACCTTCCCTTTTATTTTTACACCATTTTTCACCATAACATTCTTCCCAACAACAAGTTTACCATCAACTGAAATATCTCCTGGAACATTTGAAGAAGAGTCAACATCTATATTTCTTTCACTCTTCTGATATGCAAGAGAAATTTTCCCATCAAGAACATCAAAATTTGCTTTTTTAAATTTATCAATTGTTCCAACATCAAGCCAGTATCCATAATGAACATACCCGAACATTTCTTTCCCTTCTTTTAAAATCTGCGGAAATGTCTCTTTTTCAACTGAAA
>CAZRDZ010000019.1:7278-11453 GCA_964599135.1 uncultured bacterium | reverse complement strand
TGTTGTTATAAGTGGTGTGCTTGCAGTAGCAGGGTCTTTTTTAAGTTTTGTAAATAAAAAAGGGAGAGAAAAACCTATTAAACTACCTACAATAACATTTGTTATCATTGTAAGGAATACAACAAAAGCAATTTTTGTTCCACCTCTTATAAATCCCATAAAAGAAATTCCTATTCCCATTGTTAAACCGAGAGCAGCAGAAACTATCAACTCTTTTCCAATAAGTTTTACCCAGTCATTCAGTTTTACATCACCAAGAGCAATTGACCTCACCATAAGAGTTGCTGCCTGAGAACCAGCATTTCCACTTGTATCAATTAAAATAGGAAGGAAAGTAGCAAGCACTATGTATTTTGCAAGAGTTTCTTTGAAAACACCAATTATCCCGCCTGTTATAATGTCCATAAAGAGAAGGATTAAAAGCCAGTTTATTCTACTTTTATAAAGTTCAGAAACAGATGCTTCACCAACATTTGTGATTACACTAAGGTGTTCTGTTGGTTCCACACCACCTATTTTTCTAAAATCTTCTGTCTCTTCTTCTTCCATAACATCAATCAGGTCATCAACTGTTACTATTCCTATCAATGTTCCATCAGAATCAGTTACAGGGAGAGCAATTAGATTATATTGTTTTACAAGTTTAACTGCTTCTTCCTGGTCTTCAAAGGCAGAAATTGAAATAACTTTTTCATCCATTAATGTTTTTACTTTTTCATCTGGTTCTGAAAGTATAAATTTTCTTATTGGAATATCATCAAGTAATTTCCAGTTATCGTCAACTACATAAACAATATCAATTGTTTCTGCATCTTTTCCGTATTCTTTTATATGCTGGAGTGCCTGTTTTACTTTCCATTGTGGTCTAACAGCAACATATTCAGGAGTTATCAATCTACCAACACTATTTTCTGGATAAGCAAGTATTTCAATACTCTGTTTTCTTTGTTCAGGCGGTAAGAGATTAAGTAAATTTCTTGTGATTTTTCCTGGAAGTTCTTCAAGTAAAGCAATTCTATCGTCTGGTTCAAGGTCAAGAATGAGTTGCTTTATCTGGTTATCACTTAATTGTTTTAATATATCTTCCTGTTTTCCTGGCTCAAATTCTGAAAAAACTTCTGCTGCCTGTTCTTTTGTTAAAAGGCGAAATAAAATCGCTCCTTCTCTTTCATCTAAATTTTCAATAATATCCGCTATATCTGATGGATGGAATTCGGAAATTACTTCTTTCAATTCTTTCAGTTTTTTTTCCTTAAGAAGTTCTTTTATTTCCGGGAGTAAAAGTTCTTTTTCCATTTTTTCTATTCTTCCAAGATTTTTAAAAGTAGCAGTAGATATTTAAATTATACTAATATTTTTAAAAGAGAGTTGCTTTCTTAAATATAGAAAAAGTTTATTTTATTACTCCCCTTCTGTCAAAAAATTTTAGTTGATTTAAAAAAACTGATAGAATAATAAAAAATGTGAGGTGGGAATTGATAAAAGGAAAAGATATACAGAAAGTATATGAAATTATAAAGGATGAAATTTACCAGACACCAGTAATTTCAAACGAAAAAATTAATTCAAGAACAGGAAATACTATTTTTCTAAAACTTGAAAATTTACAAAAAACCGGCTCTTTCAAAATAAGGGGAGTATTAAATAAGATAAATTCTTTGAGTGAGAAAGAAAAGAAAAAAGGAGTTATCTGTGCTTCTTCAGGAAGTCATGGAATTGCAGTTTCATATGTTTCAAAGATTTATGAAATCAAATCAAAAGTTGTTGTTCCTGAAATTACACCTGAAATAAGGATAAACAAGTTGAGAAATTTTGGTGAAGTTGAAATTTTTGGCAAAAGTTATTATGAAAGTTATTTATACGCCAGAAAGATAGCAGAAGAAAATAATTTAACTTTTATACATGGATTTGATGACCTGCATATCATAGCAGGACAGGGGACAGTTGGTATTGAAATCTTCAATCAGTTGAAAGATTTTGACTATATTGTTGCTCCAGTTGGAGGAGGTGGTTTAATTGCAGGTATGCTTATTGTAAGAAATTTCTTTTTCCCCGATGTGAAAATTATTGGTGTTCAGGCAGAAGGTGCACCATCTATGTTTATCTCCTGGAAGGAAAAAAGATTATGTGAACTTTCTGATGTAAAAACAATTGCTGAAGGTATTGCGGTCAAAAGGCCAGGAGAGTTAAATTTTTCAATTGTAAAAAAATATATTGATGATATACTTCTTGTAAGTGATGATGAGATAAAAGAAAGTTTAAAGTTTCTTTACGGTAAAATTGGAATTGTTGCCGAGACAGCAGGAGTTGTTTCTTTTGCAGCAGTCCTGTTTGATAAATTAAATGTGAGAAATAAAAAGATTGCCTGTGTGATAAGCGGAGGTAATATTTCTTCATCTGGTCTATTCAATTTCACAGGGATAAAATAAAATGGTAGAGTTGATAATAAAAAATGGTCTGGTTTTCCTTGAAGGAGAGAAATTTGAAAAAGTGGATATCGGAATTTCTGATGGGAAAATAGCAAAAATTGGAAATTTAAAAAATTTGAATGCATCAGAGGTTATTGATGCAGATGGATTTGTTGTTTCTCCCGGTTTTATTGATATGCACTCACACGATGATTTTGCTTTAACTTCAGGTAAGCCATTGTTATACAAGACATATCAGGGAATAACAACTGAAGTTACTGGAAACTGCGGGATTTCTGGTGCTCCTTTAAATGAAAGGACTGATGATTTTATAAAGGTTAATATTGCAATAATTGGAAATACAGGGGGGAAAATTTTATGGAACAGTTGGGATGAATTTATTGAAACTCTCAAAAGAGCAAATTTATCCTTAAATGTTGTTCCACTTACTGGTCATGGCAATTTAAGGTTGGTTTCAGCAGGCAAAAAAGAGAAACTTAATAGAGACGAAATTGAAAAAATGAAAAGGAATCTGGAAGAAATAATGAAGAAAGGTGGATGGGGATTTTCAACCGGACTTATTTATTCACCCGGCATTTTCAGTTCAACAGATGAAATTGTTTCTCTTGCAGAGGTTGTTTCAAAATATGGTGGAATTTACTCTACTCATATAAGAGGTGAAGGCGATACAGTAATTGAAGCAGTGAAAGAAGCGTGTTTTATAGGAGAAAAGGCAGGTGTTTTTGTTGAAATATCACATCTTAAATGTGCCGGGATGAAAAACTGGGGAAAAATGGATGAAGTTATAAAAATAATAGAAGAAGAAAAAGATGTAAATTTTGATGTCTATCCCTATACAGCAGGAGCAACTCATATTTCTGCATTACTTCCCCCTTCTATAAGGAAAAAGGAAAATATAAAAGAATTATTGAGTGATGTTGGTGTGCGAGAGAAAGTAAAAAAGGAAATGCTTGAGGACAGAGGGGAGTGGGAAAATTTCCTTTTAAATTGTGGTGCTGAAAAAATAATCATAAGCAGTGTGAATTCAGAAAAAAATAGGGAGATTGAAGGGAAAAATTTAAAAGAAATATCTGAAATGAAAAGAAAAGATGTTGTTGAATGTATTCTGGATATTGTTACTGATGAGGATGGAATGGCAGGAATTATTGTGTTTTCTATGAGTGAAAGTAATGTAAAAAAACTTATAAAACATAAAAAAGGATTTATAGGAACAGATGGACTTCCAGGGAAACATCCTCATCCTCGTCTGTGGGGAACATTTCCACGAATTTTAAGAAAATATGTAAGAGAAGAAAAATTAATATCTCTTAAAGATGCACTTTACAAATTTACAAAAGGGCCTGCCGAAAAACTTGGACTTAAAAAAAGAGGAGAAATCAGAGAGGGATATTTTGCAGATATAGTTATTTTTGACCCTGATAGAGTAAAAGACAATGCGAGTTTTAGCAATCCAGAGGTAAAGCCAGATGGAATTCCATATGTAATAGTAAATGGTGAAGTAATTATTTCAAATGGAGAATTTACTGGTAAAACATCTGGAAAAGTTCTATTAAAGACCTGAAATATAATTTATACCTTTTTCCTGATTACCAGATAGTTCTTATCTCTGTGGAAGCAAAGGGGTGAATTTCTTTACAGAAGCGAAAAATTTAAGTATTATAATACAAGAAGTGGTGAGTGTAGCTCAGTGGCAGAGCACTGGACTGTGGCTCCAGCCGTCGGGGGTTCAAATCCCCTCACTCACCC
>CAZRDZ010000019.1:0-7178 GCA_964599135.1 uncultured bacterium | reverse complement strand
CAGAGCACTGGACTGTGGCTCCAGCCGTCGGGGGTTCAAATCCCCTCACTCACCCCGGTATTTTTCTTCTTTGAAAGGTGATGGTCTGTAAACGTTTTTCAGTTAAGACAATCCCCTCACTCACCCCGGTATTTTTCTTCTTTGAAAGGGGATGGTGCGTTATCGGTTTTCAGATAGGACAACCGACAAAAGAAACTTTTATGTTAAGCAGAGCTGGTGCGTCGCTGTTTCTCAAGCAGCACAATCCCCTCACTCACCCTTTGTCCATATACCTACTGTTTTAATTTCATAAGGCATAAAATGAAAAACATTATTGGAAGAATCTAATTCTTCCTGTATTTCTTCATTTAAATTCAAAATTTTAATCTTAACAATAGGACTATAAATTTTTAATTTCGCAGAAGTTTTTTTTGGAGAAAGGTTATAAAATCTCACTACCCAAAAATTACCTGCCTCTGCCTTTTTTACCGCACTAATAAATATATTTTTCCCTTCTAAAGAAATAAAACTCATACATGCAGGCAAAGAGGCATTTTTACTATTTTCTAAAGTGAAAATAGGAGGCAGTCTAAATGAGAACGCTTCTTTACTTATTTCTTCCCACCCTTTAGAATGGGGGAGCAAAGCATATTTAAAAGTAAAATGTCTCAAGCATTGAGCCTCAGGGGTTGGTATATTGATCAAACCATGAACTCCTCTAACCCTTTTAATAGATAGTAAATCATCCCTCACTAAATAGCCAACCGAACGGAGAAGTGTAAGGTAAAGGATTCCTTCAGGGGTAACTTGAAACTGAGGAAGTCCAATAGCACTGATGGCCAATCCTTTTTCTCCATCATTAATATCCACAAAATATCTCTGATGAGCAAGTCCAAAATTAGCTTCTCTGGTGAAATTTGGAAAATCTGGGGGTTTCACTTCTCTTTTGACTACGCTGAATTGTGAACCAGCATAAGAGTATTTTGGTTTTCCACCTAAGGGAAAAGCAACTCTCAAACGGTGGTCTTTAGAAAGATTATCCAGTTCTGTCTCTATTTCTACTCTCCTTGAACCTTTATTTAAAGTAATAAAACTGGTAATAGTATGAGTGATTTCTTCTTTGCTTCTTAATTTTCTATTTTTTTCCAGGGAAAGAGGTAATTTAATTTTTAAAACTACTTTAACAGTGGCTCTTACTGGCCCATTTTCTAATAAGTTTATTTCTGCCTTCTTGTTTTTTGTATTAATCAATTTATCTTTTAAAGGAGGGGAGTAGTTGTATTCATCACCGCTATCTGCCCCATCTTCAAAGAAATGAAGATTATTATAATGATAGCCAGTCCTCTTATCAAAAAGGTTAATTGTGCCATTACTATTTATTTTTACCTTTAAATACTCGTTCTCCAGATAATCTTTCCTTCTGGCAATTACCTGATTTTTGTTCTGTTTTTTCTTTAGAGAAGTTTTTATTATAAATTTTTTATAACCTAATGGAGGAAGTTTTTTTGCTAAGAAGGATACTTGCCAGAATTCCCTGATAGGGAAGTCAGCAAGTTTTCTACAAGTTGAACCAGGATAAATGAAAAATTTCTTTTTCTTTCCACAGTTTTTTATCTGGCTTGGTAGAAGATTTCCATCTTTATCAGTAACTACCAGAGAGATATTATTTTCGGGTGGAATATCCATTACAAAACTGATTACCTCATCTCTTTCCCAATTTAAAGGATTATAGATTAAAACGGGATATTCTCCTTCTTTTAAATCAGAATTTTCAACCCTTTCTGCAATGAAAGACATACTCTCTTTTAAAATTTCCACTCCTATCTCTTCGGCCTGTTTAAACCTCCAAACCATATCCTGATGAACTTCATCAATACTACAGCCACAGATAGAATCGTGAGCCTGATTCTGAAGAAGATATTTCCATGCCTTCTCTAAAAGCAAAGTTGGATATTCCTTACCAACACTGAAAGCAAAAGTGGCTAAAGGTTCTGCATAATAGCGCAAAAGGTCTTCTACCTTTTCATTAGTTTGTTTTAAATAAATTCTGGAGGAAAGCACTCCGGAGGTATGGACAAAGTAATGTTTGGTACTGATAAATTCCTTTTTTTTGGTCTTAAGGATTATATTTTTTTCTTTGATTTTTCTTTTAATCTGAGAAATATATTCTGGTAAAGTAGACAAAAGAACCTTGTGTCTACCTGGTAATTTATTAACTTCTGCAATAATATGGGGAAGATTAATCTGAGGAACCAGGTGGTCTCCTCCATTCATCATCAAGAAGTTGCAGGTATTATTTTTAGCTCTGGCAAGAATATCTTCTTTAGATTTTATTAATTTATCCAATGCTTTTGAAGGTTCTGCTGGTAGAGAAATCAGGTTAGTATAGCCAGTTGGCATCCAGATGCAAAGAACTTTTGTTCTGTCAGGAGATTGCCAGAAAAATTCTGTTTCTCTGGCATCTACTCCTCGCCAGATTACTGCATTATCTATATCAAAACCTCTAAGTATCTGGGGCATAATTGAAATATGACCAAATATATCAGGAAGATAACCTACTTTCATTACCCTGCCAAATCTCTGAGCAATTTTATGTCCAATAAGGAGATTTCTGATTAAGGATTCTCCATCTGAGAGGAATTCATCAGAAAGAACATACCAGGGACCAACTAAAAGACGCCCTTCCTTAATATAGTTTTTCAGTTCGCTTTCTCTTTGAGGATTTACCTCTAAATAGTCCTCCAGAACTACAGTTTGCCCATCTAACATAAATTTAAAATCAGGATTATTCTTTAAAATATCAAGGGTATAATCAATAAGATGAACCAACTTCATCCTGAATTGCTGATATGTTAAATACCATTCTCTATCCCAATGAGTATGAGATATTATATGGAAATAATCCATTTAATCCTTCCTTCATTATCCTTTTAATGTTTCTACCTGAAAGAATAGTTAATCGGAGATGTAACCAAATGGTCATCCCCTGCCTCAATATGAACAATATAATGAGCACTATCGTCCTTTATATTTTCATCCTTCCATGAAAAAGTGTATATTGAGCTATTAAGTCCCTTATCTTCATAAACTTTAATCCCTTTATTATATATTTCTACTTTGGTTATTCTCTTATTGGCTGAATTTACTACTTTAAACTCTATCTCTGGTTTTTTTCCATAGATAGGTTTTCTGGAAGGAATGGGGTTTATCCACTCAAAATACAGATGTCCATGGACACAGTAGGATTTTCTCTCATTCCATGCATCCATTAGCGACTGTGGAGTGAACCTATCTGTAATATAGAGGTAGGTGGAATTTATAATACCTGGTTCATTAGTGGGAGTTATATGAGGTCGCAGAGCATTATCAACCGCACTGACACAACCCATCGTTGCTGAAACAGGGTCCTTTAAAAACTTTGTATAAATATCAAAATCAAAGGGAAAAAGATTTGGCCAATCAGCAGTGAACAATTCTATGTAATCAAATTTATATAGAGCAGCAATGGTTAATGGATGAGGTCCTCCAAAAGTAAAAATTGATTCATAAGGATGGTTGAGAGTAATGCTCAAGTTGCGGCTATGTGCACTGTGAATGAGGTGGTCGGCATTAGAAGCATAAGACATAACAGAATTTGTTTCTATTCCGAGATCTTTCAGGTTCCTTAAACCAGGGAGACAAACATGGTGCTCACTTTTTTCTTTCTTCTTTTGTTTGGCAGGAGGAAATCGTAAGTGTATTTCAAGAGCAGGGATAAGAATAACATCTGAAGTGCTACTATCTAAACATATCTTTCTGTATTCAGGGTAATCATCGCCCCACCCCCAGTATTCACCCCGCTTTTCTATCTCGTCACCATGGTCGCCTGCACAGAAAACAAATCTTCCTCCTACTTTTCGTATCTCGTTAATTAACATATCTGGAGAGATACGAAATTTGGGAGGATACTTAAAACTTGTATGATAATGAAGATATCCTTTGTACCACATTATTTTTCCTTTTTTACTATCAAAGCCCTATTGTATATTTTAAGATTATCTATATCTCCATTAAAGTGGTGAAGAGGACCTCGTGGAACTTCTTTTCCTAAAATTATCGGAGTTTTTGTTTCTCTGATAGAGGTGAATTTTGTTTCTTTCTCATTTCTATTGCCATCAATATATAACACAAGAACATTAGGTTTAAAAATAGCTACTATGTGAGACCATTCTTTTTCTTTTACTTTTTTCGTAGATTCTAAATAATCTGCACCCAATCCCTGACCATTTATTCCAAATATAACCTTTCTATCATCAGTAATCGCCAGAAAATAACCGGAGTTATGTTGTTTCCATGTCCGGCTATCTAATACCAGTCCCCAAATATCCAGTGATTTCCCACGCCATTTTACCCAGAGGTCTATTGTTAATTCGCTATGGGAATTGCACGAGAAAGGGGAATTTATAGATATGTAACTATCAATATCTTTAAATCTTATCCCCTTCCCGGACTTTCCTTCTACCCAGGAGCAATTATGTAAAGTTGCATGATGGTTATTTCCTGAAGAATCATAAGCAATTTTTCCTTTTCCTTCATCAAAACCTATTGACAAAATACAACCTTCTTCACCTTTAACAAAATTAATCATACCAGGGAGTAATAAAAAAATAAGTGTGATATTCTTATAAAAACTCTTTTTTTTCATTGTTTCTTTCCTGTTATCGTAGAATGTAAATCAGCCAGTGTTTTCAGAACTTTCTCGCGGAACTCGTAAAACCCTTTACTATAGACATAGAATATCTCTTCATCAAACTCTTTCAATAAACTTTCTCCTTCTGACACATTGATATTTTTTGCTTTTGCTTTCTTCACCATATCCTTTAATAAATACAGATACAAATAATCTTCAAGTCCTTGAGTAAAACCCATCCATCGCCTGGAAGGGATTGGTCCAGTAGGATATTCCAGAGTATCGTAAACCAATCCGAGGTCTATCCTCCTGCCGTCAAAATCATTCCATGAATCCCCGCTACAGTCAAAGCTACTTCCTTTTTTCATACAAGGACTATAAGTCCAGGAGCCGACACCATCCATATCAAATCTATATGCAGTCCAGACAAGAGTTCTAAACTCCCATGGGCTCCACCATTTTGCTGCCCAACAATTATATCCCCATATTTTCTTGTTATATTTATTCTTAGCATCTACAAATAATTGCCATTGCTTTCCTCTGGGAAAAGACCCCTTCTTTACAAGACGAGATGGCATAATTCTTGGAACAGCAATATCCACATAAGGTAAAGTGGCTTTTATGGTTTCAGTGTTTGACCCTGCCCATGAGTATGTCTGGTAGATTTTAACTTTAGGGTCAACTTCTTTCATAAGTTTGATAATTTTAATGGCATTATTGACCTGTTTTGGAGTTATTTCATCATAAGGGCTATAAAAAACTACTTTATCATAAACTCCAACATCTTTGAAATGTTTGAGCAAAGCAGAAAACCATATTTTAAATAATTTGTTCCATTTCGGGCTAAGAAATGCGACCCCATGTTTTTCAGCGTTTTCGCCATTTTGAAGTTTAAAAAGACAATGTTTACAATCGCATATATTCATAACAAGAAGTCGGGCATTTCTGCTATAAAAGTTGAGCCACCAGTCGAATTTTGCTAATCTTTTTTTCTCTAATGGTTCTATTACTTCACCTTCCTTAGTACAGAGCATATAAGGGACATCCTTTCCCCATGAACATAAAAAGAAAGTATTAACTCTATGACTCACTAAATCGTTATAATATTTTTGGAGAACATCCAATTTATCTTCCCTTCCATTAAGTTTACTATCCAGAATATTGAATACTTCCGCATACATAAACACAACAATTGGCATCTCATCAGGAAGTTTAATCGGGTAAACCTTTATGTTTAATGCCAATTTTTTCTCAGATGCACCATAATGTGGTCTTATGAAAAGAGTGCCTTTATATAATCCAGGAGATACATCCTTTGTATTCACTCCCAACCATACTTCTTGAGATTCCCCTGGTGGTAAAATAAATTCATTGGCTTCATTAGCCAGTGGTAAAGGGTCAGCCAATTTCCCAACTTCTTTTGTAGGTTTGAGCCCCAAATACGGATTACTGGCTCTAACAAAGGAAGGAAGCCGGATTTCTATTTTCTCCAACGGAAAAAGTTTTTTTTGCTCATTAACTAACTTCCCAATAATTATCCTTCCCCTTATTGCGGAGGAAGATATATTTGTTAAAACAAATGAGGCGGGTTCATATTCGTTAATAGCAGCAGATATATTTATCTCTGTTGCTTCTTTAACTGAAACAGGAGGTAAGTCCAATAAGGAAAGTCGGCTCATTGGACTTTTTAACCAGATTAGATAATTTTCTTTCTTTTTTATCTTATTTTCCCCAGTATTACCAAATGTCTTGGCTATCTTTGATTTATTAAATTTTTTTTCTATTTCTTCAACTGTCAAAGATCTATTATATATCTTCACACTTTGTATTATACCTTCAAAATAAGGGTTTTTGAACCAACCCTTGCCAATTGTGAGACCTACGGGGCTGGGATTCCAGGAATCTGTTGGCCATTTTTTGATTGCATCCAATCTTCCATTGATGTATATTTTACCCATATTTCCTTTCCTGGTTACTATAATATGATACCATTTATTCACCTCAATCTTGGACTCACTTCTGAGCACATCATAACCATTGTCAGTTCCAAAATGGGCAGTAAGTGTCCTGTCGAGTATGCAGAGGCTATATCCTCCCCTCTTTCTCTTACCTAATATAGAGAGATTGAAGACAATGGTTTTCCCGCTACCTGTCTCTGTCTTCTCAGGATATATTAAAACTTCTATAGTTATTTCCTTGGTTAAATCCAGACTCTTGGAATATGGAATGGCAACCCTTGTGCAACCAATCCTGGGTCTACACGAAAACTCTATACCAGTGCCAAACTCACCTTTAACCAATTTTCCCATAATAACCATTCTTCCATCATTACCTGAGCCAGATCTGTCTTTGACAACTTTTTGGTTCTTGTCAAACACCCAGTAACCTACCAAACCAGAATCTTCTGCAACTGCAATCTTTCCTAAAGCCATAATTAAACCCAAAATAACAAATACCGCTTTTTTCATTTCCCTTCTCCTTTTTACAGTTTTTCTGTTTTTACCATAAAATTTTCAATTTTTCAAATTTT
>CAZRDZ010000018.1:0-11707 GCA_964599135.1 uncultured bacterium | reverse complement strand
TAAAATATAAGAGTTTGTGAAAAATTTATTTATAATTTTTAAAAATGAAATTGGAGATAAGATGTATTTACCTGATAAAAAGGGAAAATTTGGAGAATTTGGCGGGAGATTTGCTCCTGAAACATTAATACCACCTCTTGAAAATCTTGAAAAGGAATATAAAGAAATTTATAAAGATAAAAAATTTCAGATTGAACTTTCTCATCTTCTTTCTGATTATGCTGGTAGACCCACCCCACTCTATTTTGCTGAAAATCTCAGTAAGTTTCTTGGATTTAAAATTTATTTGAAAAGAGAAGACCTTGCTCATACAGGAGCACATAAAATTAACAATACTCTCGGGCAGGTTCTACTTGCTAAAAAAACAGGGAAGAAGAGAATAATAGCAGAAACAGGAGCAGGACAGCATGGTGTTGCAACGGCAACTGCCTGTGCTCTTTTAAATATGAAATGTTATGTTTATATGGGAAAAGTGGATATGGAAAGACAGAAACTCAATGTTTATAGAATGAAATTACTTGGTGCAGAAGTTATTCCTGTGAGTTCCGGAAGTATGACTTTAAAGGATGCTATAAATGAAGCGATGAGGGACTGGATTGCAAACTTTAAAACAACTCATTATGTAATTGGTTCTGTTGTTGGACCTTATCCTTACCCTTTAATTGTTAGAAATTTTCAATCAGTAATAGGAAATGAAACAAAAAAACAGATAATGAAAAAAGAAGGGAAATTGCCTGATTATCTTGTTGCCTGTGTTGGGGGTGGAAGCAATAGTATTGGATTATTCCATCCATTCTACAAAAATAAAAATGTTAAATTTATAGGGGTGGAGGCAGGAGGAAGAGGAATAAATACAAACAAGCATGCTGCTACTTTATGTAAAGGAAGTAAAGGGATTTTACATGGCAGTTTTACATACATTTTACAGGATAAATATGGACAGATTCATCCTACCCATTCTGTTTCAGCAGGTCTTGATTATCCTGGAGTTGGTCCTGAACACTCTTTTTATAAAGAAACAGGAAGAGCAGAATATGTTTATGCTACTGATAGAGATGCCTTAAATGGTTTTCATAAATTAAGTGAACTTGAAGGTATAATTCCTGCTCTTGAACCATCTCATGCAATCGGGTATCTCATTAAAAATAGGAAAAAATTTAAGAAAACGGATGTTGTAGTTTTGTGCCTTTCTGGACGAGGCGATAAAGATGTTGTTGAAGTAGCAAAAATTGAAGGAATGAAATGAACAGAATTGAAGAAAAATTCAATCAGTTAAGAAAAGAAAATAGAAAAGCACTCATAGGATATTTTACTGCCGGTTTCCCTGATTTTGAAACATCAATAAAAGTAATTTTAAGGAGTGTAAAAGCAGGCATTGATATAGTGGAAATAGGAATTCCTTTTTCAGACCCAATTGCAGATGGTCCTGTAATACAGTATACTTCAAATGTTGCATTAAAAAGAGGGATAAATCTTGAGAGTGTTTTTTCTCTTTGCAGAATATTGAAAGAAAGTATCTCTGTTCCATACCTTTTAATGACTTATTATAATCCTGTGTACAAGTATGGATTGGAAAAATTTACTCAAAAAGCAAAAGAAGTTGGTATCTCAGGGTTAATTGTTCCAGATCTCCCTTTTGAAGAGTCATATCATTTGAAAAAATTTCTGATGAAAAAGGGAATTTTTTTAATAAATTTTTTAACTCCTTTTACTCCATTTGAAAGAGGTAAAAAAATTGTTAAAAGTTCGGAAGGTTTTATTTATTTTATAACAATTGCAGGAGTTACTGGCACAAAAAGGAAATTTGATTATCAGGCATTCAAAATAATAGAAAAATATAAGAAAATAAAAGATATTCCTTTTGCAGCAGGTTTTGGAATATCAAGTTCTTCTCAGATAAGAAAGATAAAAAGTTATGTGGATGGAATAATTGTTGGAAGTTATTTGTTGAAAAAATTGATTTATGGTAAAATTGAAGATGTTGAAAAAAGTATAAAGGACTTTAAAAAGGTGCTATAGATGAAAAAAGTATTGAGTAAAATTGTAAAAGCACTGAAAAAACTTATTATTCCCTTGATTATAATAATTATTCTTGCAGGGGGATTTATTTACTGGCAGAAATATACTGAAGAAAAAAAGAGGAAACTTGCTGAAGAAGAAAAAAGAAAACAGGAGGAAATTCAAAAGGAAAAAGAAAGACAACTTCTTGAAGAAAAGAAAAAAGAATATCTTGCGTTGATTGAAGAAATGAAAAAGTTTTTTAAAGAAGGTAATTATAAAAAAGTAAAAGAACTGGCAGAAAAAGCGCTTGCTCTTGCAAAAGAGTATAATTTTGATACAGGTGAAATTAATAAGATTCTTCATCAGGTAGAGGTTGCAAAATATATGAAAAGATTAAAAGAACTTCAACAGGCAAATAAAAACATATTTAATTATTTTTATGTAAGAAAAGAAGTTATGAAAATTCCTTCATGGAAAGAATTAATAAAATTGAAGAAAAAAATATATGATAAAACATTTCAGAATGAATATATTGTCCTGCTTTTAATGTCTGAAAAATATGCAAAAGAAGGTAAAGAAGGTAAAGACCCAATTCTAAACTATTTTTCAAGCAAGGATTATCTTTATAAAGCAAAACGATTAAGAGAAAAAAGAAATATAACACCTGATTTAAAAAGAGAAAAGAGAATTGCAGATATAGAAAAAGATACCTTTTTTGCCTGGAAAAAATTTAAAGAAAGGACAATTCCGTCTTCCCTTTACTAAAATGAAAACTCCTGAAATAAAAATCGGTCTTGTTGGGTGCGGAACTGTTGGTGCTGCTTTCTTGAAGGAAATAATCAAAAAGAAGAATGAAATAAGGAAGAAAACCGGGATAAATTTAACTGTAAGTAAAATATATGATAAAGATAAAAGTAAAAAGAAGTTATTACCTGATAAATTTGTTTCATCTGTTGATGATATAATTGCAG
The DNA here is from genome assembly GCA_964599135.1 of uncultured bacterium. Taxonomy (GTDB): domain Bacteria; phylum Ratteibacteria; class UBA8468; order B48-G9; family JAFGKM01; genus JAGGVW01. The sequence continues at coordinate 8,735 of CAZRDZ010000018.1, read as the reverse complement.
ACCCGAAGATAGATGTTTTTGTTGAACTTATAGGTGGAGTTAATCCTGCCTATGAATTTATAAAAAAAGCAATAGAAAACGGGAAGAGTGTTGTTACTGCCAATAAAGCAGTGATTTCTGAAAAAGGTAAAGAGTTAATAAAAAAAGCGGAAGAAAAAGGAGTTTATTTATTATTTGAAGCAAGTGTTGGAGGAGCAATACCTGTTATAAAAGTTTTGAAAGAAAGTTTTACAGGAAATAAGATCACAACAATAATGGGAATTCTCAATGGAACAACCAACTATATACTGACAAAGATGTATTATGAAGGTATTAACTATAAAAATGCTTTGAAGAAGGCACAGATAAACGGATATGCTGAAGCAGACCCAACTCTTGATGTAATGGGTATAGACACAGCACATAAACTTGCTATTCTTTCAACATTTGCTTTTAATACATGGATTAACTGGAAGAAAATAAAAACAGAAGGCATTGATAAAATTGATATTGAAGATATAAGGTTTGCTGATGAGTTTGGATACAGAGTTAAATTGTTTGGAATATCAAAAATACATAGAAGAAAACTTGAGTTAAGAGTTCATCCCGTTTTAATACCAAAAGACCATCCATTATCGCTTGTTGAAGGTGTTTACAATGGAATATATTTTGAGGGAGATATGATTGGCAGGTCAATTCTTTATGGAGAAGGAGCGGGAAGTTATGCAGCAGCAAGTTCTGTTATCGCTGATGTAGTGGATGTGTCAAGAAGAATAGTAAGTGGTGGGAAAACAGGGGATATATTTTATACAGGGAAAGAAATTGAAATTTTACCATTCAAGGAGATTGAATCGAAATATTATTTCAGATTTACTGCTATTGATAAACCAGGTGTTCTTGCAAAAATTTCTAAAATTCTTGGAGAAAATAATATAAGTATTTTTTCAGTAATTCAGAAAGGAGAAAATCCTCAGAAAGCAGTTCCTATTGTTATGTTAACTCATAAGGCGATTGAAAAAAATGTTGAAAAAGCAATAAATAAGATAAATAAACTTGATATAATTAAGAAATCAACAGTTGTTATAAGGGTTGAAGAATGAAATGGAAAAGATATTTTATAGAAGCACAAATAGAAAATCGCCACTGGTAGATTTTAAAAAGGCACTTCTGACAGGACAACCACCTGATTATGGTCTTTATGTTCCAACTTATATCCCTGAAATTAAAATTGAAGAAATAAAGGACCTGAAAGGGAAACCATATTTTGAATTTGCTTTTTCTATTCTTTATAAATTTCTGAAAAATGAAATAGATGGAAAAAAACTTTATGAGATATGTAAAAAGGTTTATAACTTTAAGGTTCCACTTGTTGAGATTGAAAAAGAAAAACTTTATATACTCCATCTTGATAAAGGTCCCACCTGTTCTTTTAAGGATTTTGCTGCAAGAATGATGGCAAAGTTAATGGAGTTTTTTGCAGGTAAGGAAAATAAAAAGTTAACTGTTCTTGTTGCCACTTCTGGAGATACTGGTGGCGCAGTTGCAAATGCTTTTTACAGAAAAGAAAATATAAAAGTTGTCGTTCTTTTCCCTTTTGAAGAAGTTTCAGAAAGGCAGAGAAAACAGATGACAACTCTCGGAGATAATATCATTGCAATTGGTATTAAAGGGAAATTTGATGATTGTCAGAATTTTGTTAAAATTGCCTTCAATGACCAGTCACTTTCCTCTTTAAATTTAACTTCTGCTAACTCAATAAACATAGGAAGATTACTTCCACAGATAGTATATTATTTTTATGGATGGTTGAATTTTGAAAAAGAGATTGTTTTTTCTGTTCCAAGTGGAAATTTTGGAAATCTAATGGGTGGAGTTTTTGCGAAAAAGATGGGTTTACCTGTAAAGAAATTTATTGTTGCTGTCAATGAGAATGACGAATTTCCTGAATTTTTAAAAACAGGAGAGTATAGCCCTGTAATTCCATCAAGGAAATGTAGTTCAAATGCTATGAATGTTGGGCATCCGAGCAATCTTGCTCGACTTATTGACCTTTACGGTGGATGGATAATGGACGAAAGAAATGAAAAAGGAATTGTTTTAAGATACGGAGTTTTGAAAAAGAAGCCGTATATGGAAAAGTTAAGAAATGATTTTATTTCTTTTTCAATAACAGATGAAGAAGTTGATGAGACAATAAAGAATTTTTATGAAAAGTATAAAGTAATTATTGAACCACATACAGCGGTTGGAATTAAGAGTTATGAGAAAAGTAAAATTGATGACCTTACAGTTGTTTTACAAACAGCAGACCCTGCTAAATTCCCGGAGAAAATAAAAAAGATTTTAAATATTGAACCCGAAATACCTGATACATTAAAGGAAATTATTGAGAAAGAGGAAAATTTTGATGTGATAGAAAATGATTATGAAACATTTAAAAATTATATACTTTCCAGAGTAAAATGAAATATTTAATTTTAATAATGGATGGAGCGGCTGACTATCCTGTAGAAAAATTAAATTGGAAAACACCTCTACAGGTTGCAAAAAAGGTGAATGTAGATAAACTTGCTGAAAAGGGAAAGTGCGGTCTTTTAAAAACAATCCCTGAAAATTTTTCAACAGGTTCTGTCGTTGCCAATCTTTCAATTCTTGGGTATGACCCGAGAAAATATTTTAAAGGGAGAGGGGTTCTTGAAGCGGCTGCAATGGGAATAGAACTTGAAAAAAATGATGTTGCTTTCAGATGTAATATAATAAATGTTTCAGAAAATAAAATAACAAGCCATTCTGCTGGTCATCTTACAGGTGAGGAATCATCCGAACTTGTAAAAACACTGAATGAAAAACTTGGTAATGAATTTGTAAAGTTTTATTCAGGAGTTGCTTACAGAAATCTTCTTATTTTGAAAAGGAAATATTCTGAGAAAGTTAAATGTTTCCCGCCCCATGATTTTATTGGAGAGGATTTTAGAAAACTTTTACCAGTTGAGACAGATGAAGAAGGTAAAGAAACATCATCTCTTCTAATAAATTTAATTTTAAAGTCAAAAGAGATACTTGAAAATCACCCTGTTAATATAAAGAGAGAGAAAGAGGGAAAATTAAAAGGGAATATGATATGGCCCTGGTCTGGTGGAAGAAAACCAGAAATGGAAACATTCCAGGAAAGGTTTAAAATAAAGGGAGCGGTAATTTCAGGAGTTGATTTGATAAAAGGGCTTGGTATTTATTGTGGATTTGAAATTATTAATGTTAAAGGAGCAACAGGAGATTACAGAACCAATTATGAAGGAAAGGCAGAAAAGGCAATTGAGGGACTGATGAATTTTGACCTTGTTTATGTTCATGTTGAAGCACCCGATGAGGCGGGACATGAAGGAAATGTTGAATTAAAGATAAAGTGTATTGAGGATTTTGATAAACGACTTGTTGGAAATATTTTGAAAGAAATACCAGAAGAGACAGTCATATCAGTTTTACCAGACCATTACACTCCTGTAAGTTCAGGGAAACATACAACAGAACCAGTTCCTTTTCTGATTTATAGACCAGGAGAGAAAGGAGATACTGTTAAGAAATTTGATGAGATAAGTTGTGAAGAAGGTTTTTATGGTTTATGTGAGGGAACATCTTTTATTTATAAATTATTCAGTAAGTTATAATGGAGACCTTAAAATCTAAAAGAAATAAGTTTTATGGTATAATTTATGATAAAGAATTGAGAGGTTAGGAATGTATATAATTATAGTTGGATGTGGGAAAACAGGAAGATATTTATCAGAAATTTTACAGGAAGACCATAATGTTGTTGTTGTGGATAAAGATAGAGAAACAATAAGTCAACTTGGTTCTTATTTTAATGGTTTAACTATTGTTGGAGATGGAATGGACCTTGATGTTTTAAAAGAGGCAGGTATTGAAAAAGCAGATGCTCTTGCTGTAACAACAAGTAATGACAATACAAATATATTGATAGCCCAGATAGGGAAGAAAATTTTTAATTTATCCAAGGTTGTTGCAAGAGTTTCTGACCCCGGGAAAGCAGAACTTTATAGGTCTCTTGGAATAGAAACAGTTAACAGCACTGCAATTTTTGCTTCACTTATAAGAGACAAAATCATTGAAAAGAAGTTTTCAACTTATATTCTTGAAAGTAATAAACTTACAACTGTTGAAGTGTTAACAAATAGTGAATATGCTGGAAAAAAAGTTAAAGACATTAATATTCCTGGAGAATTTCATATAATAACTATTGTGAGGGGGGAAGAACCAATTATTCCAGAAGATGATATGATAATCCAAAAAGATGATATAATTGTTGGGCTTATTAAAATAAGAAGTTTGAAGAAACTTAAAAAGATATTGAGATTATAAAATGAATATAATAATTGTTGGTGGTGGAAATGTAGGGTATTATCTGGCAGAAAGATTGAGTGAAGACCATTATGTTGTTCTTATTGAAAAAGAACCAACAGTTGGAGAAAAAATTGCTGGCAAGATGAATGTAATGGTAATCCTTGGTGATGGATGCGACCCTGATACATTAAAAAAAGCAGGCATTAAAAAAGCAGATGTTGTAGCAGCGGTTACAGGGAGTGATGTTGATAATATTATTATATGTCAGATCGCAAAAGATATTTATAATGTGAGAAGAACTGTTGCGATAGTTAATAATCCTAAAAATCAGATTGTTTTTACAAAACTTGGTATAGATGTTGCTATTGACAGCACCGCTATAATTGCAAAAATAATTAAAGATGAAGTTGGTTGGGAGGACTTTGTAAATCTTTTCACTTTCAAAAAAGGAAATCTCTCCTTTGTAAGAGTTGACCTTCCTGAAAAATCACCTGTTGTTAACATCCCTATTGAAGAACTTGATTTACCTGATGATTCTGTGATAGTTGCTGTTATAAGAGATAATAAAATATTTGTCCCAAAGCAAAAATTTGTTTTGAAAGAAAAAGATGAAGTTATTGCCATAACAAAAGTTGAAAACGAATCCATCCTTTTTAAGAGATTAATCGGGGAAATTGAGGAATGAATAATAAATTGATACACTTATTGGGAAAAAAAGAAATTAAAAAATTAATAAGATATTTAAGAAATTTTTTAAATGGAGTTGTTGGTATATTTATTGAACTGGTTTATCCTCTTTTTATTTTTTTAGTTTCTTCAATTGTTTGTCTATTATTTTTTATTTTAACCTGTATTAAAAAATGATACCTCAATTTGCACGAGAGGACTTTAAAGTTGTAATTTATTATATTGGAAAATTAATAACAGGTCTTGGTATATTAATGCTTGTTCCTCTTGTTGTGGGACTTATAAATAAAGAAATTAATCCATCTCTTGATTTTGTTATTTCTTCTCTTGTATGCTTATCCATAGGGAATTTTATTACTTATAAGTTTCCTCGTAGTCCTGATATTAACTGGAGACAGGGGATGAGTATTGTTGCTTTTTCCTGGATTATTTCTATGTTTCTGGGGGCAATTCCACTTTTTCTTTCCGGGCATTATTACAATTACCTTGATGCCTGTTTTGAAACAATGAGCGCTTTTGCTACAACAGGACTTGTTGTAGTTAATGACCTTGACCATATGGCTTATTCATATAATTTCTGGAGACATTTTATGTGCTTTATAGGTGGACAGGGAATAATTCTTGTTGGTTTAACTTTTCTTATTAAAGGTAGTTCTGGCATTAGAATTTACATAGGGGAAGGAAGAGAGGAAAAAATTCTTCCAAATATTGTTCAAACAGCAAGATTTATATGGACAGTCAGTATCACATACCTTTTTATAGGAACAGCAATACTATTTTCCATCTTTATTTTTCATCAGATATGTCCAGGAAGAGCACTTTTCCATGCAATATGTGTCTTTATGGCTGGATGGGATACTGCTGGTTTTGCTGCTCAGAGTCAGAATATTCTTTATTATCACAGTCCTGCAGTTGAAATAACAACGGGTATTCTTTTTGTTCTTGGAGCGATTAATTTTGGAGTTCATTATGCTGTATGGACAGGAAGAATTAAAGAGTTGTTCAGAAATTTTGAATTGAAATTGTTCTTTTCCAGTATTATTATCCTTTTTTCAATTGTGTGCCTTGGTTTTTTGAAAAACTATCCCTTTGATAATTATCTTTCTTTTTTCAGACAGACATTTTATCAATTAATTTCAGCCCATACAGGTGTTGGATACACAAATACAACTCCATTTTATTTTCTGAATTACTGGTCATCCCTTGCTTTAATTGGAATTATACTTGCTATGGGATTTGGGGGAAGTTCCTGTTCTACAGCAGGTGGAATAAAAGTTTTGAGAATAGGTGTTTTTTTAAAAGGGATAGCAAAAGAAGTAAGAAAACTTTTATCACCTGAATCAGCAATTATTGTTGAAAAATACCACCATATTAAAGATGTTACTCTTGAAGATAATCAAATAAAGAATGCAGCAACTATAATTATTTTATATATTTTAGTTTATTTTATCGGGGCAGTTGTTGGGGTGTTTTGCGGTTATCCTTTCATTTATTCCCTTTTTGAATCAGTTTCTGCTGCTGCTAATGTTGGGCTTTCTGTTGGAATTACGAATTCTTCAATGCCTTCACTTTTAAAAATTACCTATATTCTGGAAATGTGGTTGGGTCGTCTTGAATTTATCTCAATTTTTGTCGCTTTTGGCTTTCTTTTTTCTTTAAGGAGTCCAGAATGAGAAAAATAATAATGATATTTATGTTTTTTGCTTTAACTGTTTTCGCTCAGAATGTTATTTCAGGCAAAGAACTTTTTGAAAAGTCAAAATTACTGAATAATAAAAAAGTTGTTGTAATAGGAGAATGTATTGGAGACATAATAAAATATGAAGATGATATATGGGTAAATATAAAAACACAGGATGGTTATTTTATAGGAGTTGTGTTGAATAAAAAAGAAGCAGAAAAAATAAAATATCTTGGAAGGTATAGAGTTAAAGGAGATATAATAAAGGTTGTGGGTATTTTTCACTCAAACTGCCCTGTTCATTTTGGCGAGATGGATATTCATTCTAATAAAATTGAAGTTCTACAAAGGGGAGAAATTTATGAGGAAAAAATACAGAAAAAAAAGGTTTTTTTAAGTTTAATTCTTTCCTTTACGATTTTGTTTTTTATTTATTATTTTCACAGAGTTGCCCCAAAAGATAGTGGCGAGTAACTCCGGTAATTTTAATTTTTACAATTTTTCCTATTTGATTTTTTTCACCTTCAAAAAGAACAACTTTTCTCTTTATATCTCTTCCTATTAAAAAATTTTTCTTTTTTTTACTTTCTTTCAGACAAAGAACCTGACTTATTTCACCTATTCTTTCCTTATTTTTCAGAAGAGATATTTTATCCTGTAAATCTAAAATAATTCTGTGTCTCTTTTCTTTTTCTTCCTGACTTACTGTTTCTGGAAATTTACTGGCAACTGTTTTTGGTCTTGGTGAATATTTGAAAACAAATAGGTCATCAAATTTAGTCCTTTCAACAATATTATATGTTTTCCTGAAATCTTCTTCTGTTTCCTTCGGGAAACCAACTATAATATCTGATGTTAGTGATATTTCAGGACAAATTTCTCTGCTTTTTTCAACAATTTTAAGATATTTTTCAACTGTGTATTTTCTATTCATTTTTTCAAGAATTCTATCAGAACCAGATTGGAGTGGGAAATGGAGATGTTTGTATACATTAGGAATTTCAGAAAAAGATTTCAGGAGTTTTTCAGGAATATCTTTTGGATGAGAAGTTAAAAAGCCAAATCTTTCAATTCCTTCTATTTCTGCAACTTTATAGATTAAATCGACAAAGTCATAATTTTCATATCTATATTCATTTACATTCTGCCCTATTAGAATTATTTCCTTAACACCATTTTTAACCAGTTCTTCTATTTCTTCAATAATTTTTACTACTGGCTTATTTATGAGTTTTCCTCTTGTAAATGGAACAACACAATAAGAACAGAAATTTTCACATCCTTTTGAAATTGTAATGAAAGAAGATATTTTTCCTTTGATTTCTCCTGTTTCTTCAATAAATGGGTCTTCACTCTCCCCTGTTAAAATTACTTTTTCCCCTTTTTTGATTTCAGGTAAAACTTCTACAAGTTTTTTATAAGTATTGGGACCACAAACAACATCTATAAATGGAAGTTGTTCAAATATTTTTTCTCCATAAAGATTAGCAGTGCAACCAATAAGGCAGAATATTTTATTTGTATTTTTTATTGAACTTAAAAAACCAAATGCTCTTTCTTCAGCATGTTTTCTTACACTGCAGGTATTTACAAATACAAAAGAGGCATCTTCAATTTTATCTGTTCTTTGAAAATTTTTTTTATTTAGAAGAACAGCGAGTTTTTCACTATCATAAAAATTCATCTGACAGCCATATGTCTTAATGTAATATTTTTCTTTCATAGAAAAAGTTATACCGCACTTTTCAATTTTAGAGAAAGCAGAAATTATACTTTTGCTATTCCATAAATACATCCAACAATCATACCGATGAGAGTTGCAGGAGTAATTTTAAAAACAATTGAAATAGAAAGAGAACAGACAAAAAGATTAAAATTGTTTATTGAAAAAGATGGTGATGAGATTGAGGAATTTAAGAAAGAATAAAAAGATGAAGTATCCGGGATAAAAAAAAGTGCAATCTCTCCCAGTGCTGTTCCAATTAAACTACTTAAAATAACAACAATAAGAATATAAAAAAATTTCATA